>CAYRTV010000006.1:0-21866 GCA_964427225.1 uncultured Eubacteriales bacterium | reverse complement strand
TGATGCCCGGATGGAGCACTTTAACGGCCACGGTTTCTTGGGCAGCGGTAAAATGGATGGCGCGCAGACACTCCGGTTGTCAACTAAATATTTTATATTTCAGAATCTTAGGGTTTTCCGGTATGATAAAAATATGATTTCCTATAAAGCTGAAGCCAGCCGTTCTGCTGTAAGGACTTTTAGAGACAGGTCTCATTTGTTTTTTTCTATCTCCACAGCGGTTGTCTATACGGTGGACGGGATGCCATTATGAATCCGGATGTGGTGTCCCGATTTTCGGGCATCGGCCGTCCGCTGGATTTTGATTATTCCGGCAACCGAATCATCGCCTTCTTAAGTGCTGCTGTATTTATTTCGGGCAGCATTCTCCAATGGATCGGAACTCAAGGGGGAGGGGAGGCCCTGGTATGGGGATTGAAGGCGGCAACGGCGGTTTTTTTTTCCTGGGCTTCAGGACGCGAACTTAACCCGGATTATCCACCCGCAGCAATAGTGGGGGCAGGATTGACAGCCGTAGGAATCTGGATATGGGGGCTTGCCGCTCTGGGACTATTGTTATGGCTGCTTATCGGAATGAGGATTTTGAACCGGACAACCGGTTTAAGGCCTAAATGGGTGGATTTGGGTGGATTGACCGGACTTGGCGTGTGGTTGTCTTCACAGGGGCATTGGGAGGCCGGTTTACTGACGATTATGCTGCTAATAATAAATAGAATACTCCCGGGAGGACAAAAGATGAACTGGATTTTCGCGACGGTGTCCGCGGCTGGGATGACGATCTTGTTTCTAATGGATGGAAAGATGTGGCCGATTGGATCATTCAATTGGCTTGCCGTTGGTGCAGCTCTAATCGGTGCTGTTTTATTCCTGCCTGTGATTATCCAAGCCGGCTCCATTCGAAGCCGTGGAGATAAGACCGGCGAGCATTTAGAAGCCATTCGTGTACAAGCCGGCCAAATATTCGCAGCTGTGTTCTGGCTGCTGCACACCGGTATGGAAGGCCCCCGGGGTTTGTTCTCGCTGTTTCCAATATATGCAGCCGGATTGGGGAGTGGTTTGTATTGGACGTTTGTTGTAGGGATTGAACACTTCAGGAAATCCGGACCGGAATGAGAAGCATGGAACTGCCGGTTTGGGAAAACCAGATCACTCCTTCACACACCATATCCACAGCCAGGACCAGACGGCCTCTGGAATCAGGTGTTTTTACGGAGAGGGCCGATGATGCCTCATCACCCGGCTCAACCGGATTGTCAAATGCTGTTCTCTCTCCATCATATACAATTGTATTCCCCGATGTATCCTGCCAGTGATAGCTGAGAAATACAGGGCGCGATTTGTCTTTTGAAGACCAGGAAGCAAAACCGGTATTTTTTAAGGATATATTTAATTGAAAATGGGTTCCTCTGGGTATTTTTTCGCTAATTTCGGAATGACTGATAAAGGTGACCTGATACGGTCCCTGAATCTCCTCATTTTTCTCTGCCGGTGGAGGCGGTTTGGCCGCGGGTTTCCGCAGTTTTTGCTGTTTTCCTTTACGGGCGCATATAAGCCAGTGTTTAGCCCAAAAATCCAGATTGGATTGGAACAGGTAATCATCGATATTTTTGTAAAAATGATAGATCCATTCACCATACAATTCCCGTAATTTACCGGAAGCGGACGCATCCGGCGGATAAGCATCCAGCCCGGACACGGTACCTTGTATTTCCAAGCCGTAATCCCGAAATATATCTTTAAAATCACGGAGTGAATACCTGTACTCAACCGGATCGCCTTCAGGTTTGCAGATGGCTTTCGTTCTTTTTATGTTGCTGTTTTCTTCCAGCATTAAAGTCATCCGGGTCCGGATTTTGTCCAGTTCAAGTACAATCCAGTCCAAATCCAAACTGCGGTCCCAGCCGCCTTTCCAGTCTCCGTGAGGCTCCAGCAGTAAAAAAGTGGACGTGAACTTTTCCATGTCCTTGACAAATCGGCGGGGATGCTTCAGATGATGGAATGCATCGAACATCATAACTAAATCAACGGAAGTTTCCGGTATAAATGATTCAGCGGTATCTTCTTTAAAATCTATGTTTTTCAGACCTAAAATTTCAGCATGGCTCCGCGCCAGCCGCAACCCGGTGCGGCTGTGATCCACGCCTGTGAAACGGATATGGGGCAGCCGCGAAGCCAATTCACAGGTGATTTCACCTGTACCGCAGCCGATATCAAGCACGTGCCGGCATTCTTTTAAATGGGGGAGGGCTAAATCTGCGAATCTCCTGATGGTGACATATCCCGTATAACTGAAGCGGAAAGGATGTTTTAAGGATGATTCAAATTGACGGTCATGATATGACCGGTCTTTATCCGGGGACCAGTCTTTAAATAAATAGCGCAGTTTATGAAGACCTTTTCGCAACCAAATCATGTGTTATGCCTGTCTTGGTCTTACATCTTATTCCTATCCCGCAGGAAAAGCAAAATATTTAATCCCTGATGTAAGCGAGCTCAAGCTCCGGGTATGGCCCAATGACTGCGAAACTTAACCCGAGATGAACAACGGCCGGCACCTGACACTTATGGACTTGGGCCGGTATGATCAGGCATTCCGCAGCGGGATCATGACCGTTTCGGCAATGAAGATTAGAACAAACCGGCCCCGGATTGGGTAAGGTAATTGACATTTCCACAACAGCACAATATTTGTGCAACCCAGAAATCCACAGGGATAGGAAAAGTCTAACATAAACATAACAAAGGAAATGAAAAAAACATAAAATCAATGTCGCATAAGGTATATTATGTAAACTTTTATATTTTTTTAACATAATAATTAACATAATAAATTGAAGTATAGAAACTTAAAAACGATGATTAGATAAGGCGATGTCGTTATTCTTCGGCTTTCAACCTGCACAGCAAGCTTTCCAGCAATGCGACAATTTCTTCTTTTCTGACATCTTTGCGTTTAAATTCTATGCGGACCCGGCATGATTCATCATCTTCCGGCTTATAATTGTAGACGAATCTTTTAACTTTAGGTTTATCCGCTCCTTTTATCTTTCGGGATAAATCCCTGGTGTCTTCCCGTCTCAAACTTCTTTCCTGAATGGCTTGGATCAACTGCAGCATTTGATTTTTGGTTTCCTGTTTGGATATCTCCAGCAAAGTCGACCGGCTATTTATTTTATTTTCATCACATATCTTACGTACATCAGGCGGAATACGGCTTAAATTAATAATTTCAGTTACGGTTGAGCGCGCTTTTCCAATTTTTTCAGATATTTGAGTGTGATTGTAGCCGTAAATATCCGCTAAGGCTTTCAATCCATCGGCTTCCTCAAATACATCCAAATCCTTTCGCTGAAGGTTTTCAATCAGGGATATTTCCATGGCGTCAGCATCTTCAACATCAAGAATGATGCTGGGTATTTCATCAATATTCGCTTGTTGAGATGCCATAAAACGCCTTTCTCCAGCAATGATCTCATACCTGCCCCTTTTTGGGCGCACTAATATCGGTTCCAGCACTCCCCTTGTCTTAACAGATGATACCAATTCGGATATGTCACCCAGTTCATTTCTCGCCTGCTGCGGATTAGGATCGATGCGATCCAATGGAATCATTCTGATTTGGGGGCCTTTGGACCTGGATGAAATCAAATCCACAAAATGGTCATCATGTCTCATTCCAATTTGCTCAGGCAGCCCGGAGCGTTTTTTCTTAGGCACGATTCATGATCTCCTTAACCACTTCCCGATATTGGACGGCTCCAATTGAATCAGGAGCAAAAGTGAAAATGGATTCTTTATATGCCGGACTTTCTTCCAGCTTAACGCTCTTGGATATAACAGTGTTGAAAACCCGGTTTCCAAAGACTTTTTTGATCCGCTCCACCACATCTTTGGCTATATTGGTGCGCTTATCGTGCAATGTGATGATGACACCAAGGATTTCCAAATCAGGATTGGCGATTTTTTTTACCTTATCAATAGTCTCCAGCAAATCGTCCGTTCCCTCAAGGCATAAATAGGACGACTGAATGGGAATCACGACTTTATCCGCACTGACCAAGGCATTCAGCGTTATCAAGCCTAAGGTCGGAGGCGTATCCATGACAATATAATCGTATCCACTTTTAATCGGTTTCAGCTTGTCTTTTAGACGGTAATGTCCGTCGATTTCGCCTAAGAGCGTCGGCTCTAATTTTGCCATCGAAATTTTGGATATACAGACATCCAGCCCCGGCACAACCGACGGAGCGATGATATCATGCATTTGATCATCCGGATTGACCAAAACATCAAATAATGATTTCGTAAAATGGGACGGATTTTCAACAAATGATATGTTTAAATTCGCGTGCGGGTTGGTCTCTATAAGCAGATTTTTTTCCCCCATGACGGCCAGACCCGCCGAAACATTTAACGCAGTCGTTGTTTTTCCGACTCCGCCTTTTTGATTGGTGATCGCTATAATCACGTATATTCACTCCTTGGTAAATCTATTTTTATATCCTGATGCCCTGACCTCTGTCTCGTTGCCGCCCCGGCACGTCATTCACAACTTTGTAAAAACATTAGCTCAATTTGGCCGTAATATCAAGTTAAAATTTGGTGATTAGCGGATGATTTATTTCCGAATGAATGTAAATAATTCTAAATAAACAACCTAACCTAGAGGCACTCTTCCCGGTCATGCAATTGAGAAGCCCGGATAGACGACTGGAATGTCGGCATGCCGACAATTCTCATAAAATGCATTCAGCTTGCATAAGCGGCTCTAAATGTTTGTTCATGTTCAATCAATGCAATAACCCCTCAAGCGGATTGGATTGTCTGCCCTGGGGCTTTCTGGGCGGTTAAAGCGCTATTTGCACGGCAAGAAGCGAACGGTGGTCGTCATGTCTTCCAATACTGATTCAAGGGCAACTGTGGTGGTCCGGATATCTTCGGCCCGCGTTTCCCGGCTCAAAGAAAAACGGATGGAACAATGGGCCTCTTCCGGTGTCAGTCCCATGGCTAAAAGCGGCTGGGAGGGTTCCGGAGCCCCGGTTTTGCAGGCGCTTCCGGATGACAAGGAAATGCCCCTTTGATCCATGGCGATAGCCAAAGATTCTCCGCGGTATCCAGGAATAAGGATATTCAGTGTGTTGGGCAGTCTTTTTTCAGGATGCCCGTTGATGCGGGCTTCCCGGACGAGGGATTGAATTCCGTCTTCGAGCCGGTCGCGAAGCTCCGCTACTTTTTGATACGAGGGCATTGACTTAGCCGCCATTTCCGCGGCTTTTCCAATCCCAACAATGGCGGGGACATTTTCCGTTCCCGCCCTTAGTCCTTGTTCCTGTTTTCCACCATGGATCAGCGGTTCCAGGACGACGCTTTTTTTAACAAAAAGCGCTCCTATGCCCTTGGGTCCATGAAATTTATGGCCGGAAAGTGTCAGCAGGTCCACATTCCAATCTTGAATATCCACTGGAATTTTACCTATGGCCTGAACCGCGTCGGTATGAAATAAGGCATCATGATTATGAGCGATCTCCGCCAATTCTTTCACCGGCATGATTGTGCCGGTTTCATTATTGGCAGTCATGATGGAAACCAGAATGGTGTTGGAACGAACCGCGTTCTTAAGAGTTTCCGGCAACACCATTCCGGCTTTGTCAACATCCAGGTACGTAACGGTAAAACCAAGCGTCTCAAGGAACGCAAATGTATTTAACACGGCAGGGTGTTCGACTGAACTGGTTATAAAATGTTTTTGTTTGGAATCGATATGGCGGAATGCAATGCCTTTGATCGCCAGATTATTAGCTTCAGAGCCTCCCGAAGTGAAGATGAGCCGCCGGGGGCGGCAATGGAGCAGGGACGCCAAACTTCGGCGGGCCGTCTCAATGGCATCCCGGGTATTCCTTCCCTGCTGATGAATACTGGACGGATTTCCATGCCGGGTATCGAAATATTCAGACATTTCTTTTTTAATCTCTGGCAACACAGCGGATGTGGCATTATTATCAAGATAGATGCGTTTAGCCGGAGACGTTTTTTTTATTTTTTTGACTTTCGCCTGAGAGTAAGAATCCAGATTGCGATAAGCTCTTTTTATTGCGGGACCCGAAGATAATTTCACCACTTCACACAGCAAAGCTTTGTATACCGGAAATCCGGAAATAATATCGCAGTTACTTAAATCGGTCAATTCGTTTACATTAGATTTGCGCCACATTTCCGGACCAATAGGGCTGCCGCCGCCCATGTTGCATTCTACGGAACCTTTTTTAATCTGATCGGAAACCACGGCGCGGAAAAGCACTTCTCCCCTCTTTGATATCACTTTGACCAAATCGCCGCTTTTAATCCCCCTGATTTGAGCGTCTTCCCGGTTCATCTCTACAAACGGTTCAGGATGATCTTGAGATAAGGACGGAATGCCGTGATGCTGGGAACGGAAATAACTTTGTGACCGGGCTCCGGAATTAAAAACCAGAGGATATTGAGAATAGACTTCCGGAGATGCCAGCGGGCCCTCTTCCGGCTCAATGTATTCAGGAAGCGGATTGTAGCCATAATCTTGGAGAATAGCAGAATGGATTTCAAATTTTTCTGTGGGGGTGTCAAATCCCGGCCGGCCGTCGGGGCGAAGTTTTCCCTTTTCCCATTTTCTATATTCCATGACCGGGGATTTGATTTGAACCATTCCTCCGGCTTCCCTCACCTGTTCCAGGGTAAATCCGGAATTGTTCAAAACGTAACGGAGCATTGCTTCCCGGGATTGCGGAAATAGGTGGCCATAGCCGAGGCGGTCTGCTAAGTGGGCCATGATCAAATAATCATCCCTGGCCTCCCCGAAAGGTTCAATGATTTTTTCGCGAATACGGAAAATCGGGCCGTAAGTCATATATGATTCGATTTCAAACATCGTGGTGGCGGGGAGAACAATGTCCGCATACGCACAATCGGCAGTCATTTGGCGGTCAATGGATACCAGAAAGTCTAAACCTGACAGTGTTTTTCTCCAAATATGCGACTGCGGCCAGGAAGTGAGAATGGAAGCGCCATGAATGATGAAACCCCGAATACGGTAGGGATCTGAATGCAAAACGGAATCAACCAGGCCGGAAGCGTGTGATTCACCCCGGTAATGACTGTACAAAGGAAATTTGTCCCGGGCGACGGCCTTTTTTAAATCCGGATTGGATAAGATATTATCCCGGTTTATTGGAAAATGAGAGCCGGGCATGGACATGCATAAGCCGCCCGGAACATCCAAATTGCCGGAGAGAGCAAACAAGGTCAATATGGCTCTAATCGCTTGTATTCCGGAATTGCTGTACTCAAGGCCCGTATACATCACTGGTGCCGCTCCGTTTGCCTGCGCCAGGAAACGCGCCAGTTCCCGAATGGTATCCGCCTTGATTCCGGTCACCAGCTCCACCTGTTCCGGCTGGAAATGCTGCACATAACGGGTAAGCGGATCAAAACCATGGGTCCATTCTTCCGCAAAATGATCATCGTAGAGATCCTCATCCAGCAGGACGGATATCATCGATAAAGCCAAAGCCCCGTCCGTCCCCGGCCGTATCGGTATCCAGCGGGCTCCTGTCCGTTTAGCGGTTTCCGTGTAACGGGGATCTATGACGATGACTTCCGCTCCCCTTTTCCGGGCGGTTTCCAGGCGTGCCATATCCAGCGGTGGGGAATCCGTATAGGGATTGGCTCCCCATACCAGAAGCAGATCGGAATTTTCGATATCGGTAAAAAGATTGATCAGCATGCGACCCATGGTTACATGCGGCGCAATCATGGCAAACGAAACATAACACAATGCTCCGACCCCCATGGTATTAGGGGATCCAAACGGAAAGAGCACACTGGAGGCTGAGGAAACGGCGGCATCCTTGGGCTGAAACACATCACACAAAGACAATTCAAAGGCACCACGGCCGGTATAGATGGAAACCGATTCCGGACCCGATTCTGTTTTCAGACGGTTGAGCTGATTGGCGATTTCAGAATACGCCTCATCCCAGGAAACAGGCCTAAATTGATAGGTCCCTTTGGGCCCAGTCCGTTTCAAAGGAGATTTTAAGCGATGTTTAGAGTAAACAATTTCAGGTGCGTGCTCTCCGCGTTTGCAGATCATGCCCAAAGGATGAGTTGTATCCGCTTCTATCCCGGTTAATGCCCCATTGTTCAAATCAACATTGACCCAGCAGCCGGCTGGACAAATGCCGCAAATTGCTTTCTTTTTTTGGACCATTGCAGGCATTCTGATCCCTATTTTAATTCCGATAAGGCCAGAGCGAAATATCCATTGTCGCTGGAAAGCCAATGCTTGAGTTGAAAACCGGCCTTTTTAAAAAGGTCGTCTATCTCATTTTTGTCGAATTTGCGGCTGATCTCAGTCAAAATGGATTCTCCTTTTTCTATCTCCACTTCCAGATGAATTTTTTTTAAGCAGGCGGTCACTTTATCCTGGGCAGTCAAGTGCATTTCAATTTGATTATTTTCCATGTTTAAAAACGCGATATGTTTAAAATCTTCTAGTTTAAAATTCCCTTCCAAATGGCGGTTTACCACCCGCAGAATGTTTTTGTTGAATTCAGAAGTGACTCCGCAGGAATCATTATAGGCTGCTTCGATAATGGACGGTGCTTTCATTAAGTCAACCCCCAATAAAAACCAGTCCCCCGGATTGAGGCGTTCGGCCACAGCGGTTAACATCAGCTGAGTTTGCTCCGGGTCTAAATTCCCAATCGTACTACCCAAAAACAAAACCAGACAAGGAGCATGCGGAGAAATGCAGGACAGATTCCGGGTATAATCCCCCACCAAAGGATGAATGGTAAGATTCGTATATGCATGCAGCCGTCTTTGAGCCCACTCAAGAGCGGAAGCACTTATGTCCATTGGAATATAGGTGAGGGAATTTTGGTAATCCAGAAATGATTCAATCAGAACCTTGGTCTTTAAAGCGACTCCGCTGCCAAGTTCAACCACTTCTTGAGCTCGAGTCAAACGGACGATCTCCGGAGAATAATCTTCCAGGAGAGTTTTTTCAGTCCGGGTTTGGTAATACTCCGGCAGTGAACATATTTCATCAAAGAGACGTGACCCTCTTCTATCATAGAAATACTTACTGGGAATAAATTTTGGCATTGATGTCAGGCCTATACGGACATCATTTGCCAGATTAGTCCAGGGATCCATGTTTTGCTTCAACTTAAATTTCATAGGCTTAACCCGTTGATATTATTATATATTAACCATATGGCAATGTCGATTGCTATTGATGAAGATTTATATATATAATATTATCAACAACATATAAAGGTTACTAATTAGATGGATAAAGTAAAAATCATGACTGGCAATGGGGGCACCAGTGGGTGCCGCGCTGGGAGATAATCGCTTTTTTTATTTCTTTTCCGCAATTGACACAGGGATAACCCTCTCGTCCATAAACCTGCAGGCAGAACTGGAAGGTTCCTTCGCGGTGCCGGGGATCAAGAAAATCAGATATACTGGTTCCTTTTTTTAGGATGGCTGCCTGCAGTACATCTACAATAGACCGGTGTAGTTTTGCAATTTGATGTTGTGTCAATAAGCCGCCGGGGCTAACGGGTGCAATGCCTGACTTAAAAAGAACCTCATCCGCATATATATTGCCTATACCTGCGATAAACTCCTGATTCAGCAAAAGGGATTTTACGCAGGCTTTTCGTCCACTCAGCTTTTTCGATAATATTAAAGGCAAAAAATCGGGGGCAAGCGGTTCCGGGCCCAAACGCGAATCGAGCTCAAGAACCTGAGTTTGATCCCACACAGCCGCCCTGCCGAACATCCGCGGATCATGGAAAAATAAATTCATATTTTCCGATAAATGGATTCTAATATGGATGTGCTTGCGGTTTTTCTTTACAGCATCATCTCTTTCCGGCCTTTCGCTCCAGAATAAACGCCCGCTCATTCCGAGGTGCACCATAAGGGTGTTTTCTTTCCTCAGCCTTAGCAGCAAATACTTCCCCCTCCGTGATACTTTTTGAAAGGTCCTGTTTTGCAGACGGCGGGAAAATTCGGCCGGAGATTCTTCTTTCAGGATATTCGGGCGCCCGAGACTTACCTTAAGGATTTTTTTACCCGGCAGAACCTTGTTCAGTTCCCGGCAGACCGTTTCAACCTCAGGGAGTTCAGGCATCTTTATCTTTTCGCATGGAATACCGGCACCCGCAGTAATTCTGGCGGTAAAGCTTCAATTGATGTGAGAGTTCGAGGCTTCGCCGGAAACCATGTTTTTTTTTAAAATCAAGGGAAAGAAAATGGAGTCCGAAGGCCTCACCAGCTTCTTGTCCTAAGCGAAGAATTAATTTGGAATTCTTATGGGGCGAGATGGTTAAGGTCGTGGTGAAATTCGGGATAGACAGCTCCCGCGCTTTTCGGGCTGTTTCCCGCAGATTGTAGCGGAAACAGATCTCACAACGCCGGCCTTTTTCCGGTTCATTTTCCAATCCTTTTATTTGTTCATTCCATTCTGCGGGAGCATAACCCGGAACAATAACGGAAAATCCGAGCTCTCGCCCGGCTTTGACGGCTTCCCGGCTTCTTTTTTCATGTTCTTCGGGGGGATAGATATTCGGATTATGAAAATAGCCAATGACATGGTAACGGTCTCGCAGCCGCTCGAAAACAGCCGTTGCATCCGGCCCGCAGCAAAGATGTAAAAGGAGTTTCGGTTCCGGCTCCGGCTGATTTTGATTGAATTGCTTCATATTCATATTATTGTGATCTTGGCGAGTTCTTGCAAGTAAGCGGATTGACTATTTTGACTTTTAACGGATGCACCGCTATAGTCAAAAAAAGGAGTTTCCAATGACCGAATCCATACTGGAATTAGCCAGGAAAAGAGTCGTCCTGCTGGATGGCGGAATGGGAAGTGAATTATTTAAGAGAGGGCTTCCCCAAGGGTCCTGCCCCGAACAATGGAATGATATTCACCCGGACCGGATTAAAGATATCCATAATACTTATTTTGAAGCCGGCTCGGATGCAGTGCTGACCAACAGCTTTGGCGGGAATTCGGTAAAGCTTTCCGCCTATGGATTGGAAGAGCGGTGCTACAGTCTCAACCGGACTGCGGCCGAATTGGCTAAGGAAGTCTGCCCCACGGGGCGCTGGGTCGGCGGCAGCATGGGCCCGACGGGGAAGTTTTTAAAACCATATGGTGAATACAGTGCAGCTCAATTTGAGGACGCTTATGCCGGACAGGCTCGGGGTTTACGCGATGGCGGTGCGGATTTTCTACTGATTGAAACCCAATATGATCTAAACGAAGCTGTTTGTGCCCTGGAAGGAGCCCGGCGGTATTTTGATGGAAATATTTTCGTTACTCTGACATTCAATCAAACCCCCCGCGGTTTTTTTACAATGATGGGAAACAGCCCGCAGCAGTGCTCCCAAGTTTTTGAGGATAAAAAGGTTCCAGCTTACGGGGCCAACTGCACCTTGGACAGCCGGGCGATGGCGGAACTGATAAAAGAATGGCATTCCCAAACGGACCGCCCCTTAATTGCACAAGCAAATGCCGGCCAACCCGTCCCTGGAGATGACGGCGCGGTGCATTACAATCAATCTCCGGAAGATTATGTTCAATACATAAGGCCCATGGTGGAAAACGGAGCGGACATAATTGGAGGCTGCTGCGGAACAGATCCGGAGTTTATCCGCAAAATGGCTGATTTCCTTAAATGATTTATTATTTGTTGGATAAATTCTTTTTTATTTTCCATAGTGCCTTAATTCTGTTTAATCTATTCGGCTGGTGCTGGCGAAAAACCAGACGGCTGAATCTTCTCGTTCTTTTTTTGACGGCGTTGTCTTGGTTTTTCCTGGGAATATGGTATGGATTCGGTTATTGTCCTTCGACCAAGTGGCATTGGCAAGTGCGCTATGAGCTCGGTTACACACAAATGCCGCATTCATACACAAAATTTCTGGTGGATTCCATTACCGGATTAGATATTCCCGCACGACAGGTTGATGCCGCCGCTGTGGCCGGTCTCGGGATTGCCCTGACAGCGTCAATATGGACGAATTTAAGGGACTGGAAAAAAAAACGAGGGTTATGACATTTTTTTTATTTCACCTTTTATACCGACTTTAATTTTTTCCACTGGAATCTGCTTGCCTGAATTATTAACCGCTTCCTGCACCATGATCTCAAGCCCTGAACAGCATGGTACGACCATAGTGGCCACAGTCAAGCTTTGGATGTTATGGTTTTGCAGCAGCTGAGTCAGCTTTTCCACATAATTGCGGGAATCATCCAGTTTGGGGCAGGCAATGATCAATGTCTTGCCTTTAAGCAGCCTGGAATGGAACCCGCCCATGGAGAAAGCCGTACAGTCAGCTGCAATGAGAAGCCGGCTGTTTTCAAAACATGGGGCAGCCGGCGATACCAAGTGGAGCTGTATAGGCCATTGCGTTAATTCTGATTCAGCCGGTTGAGAATCGGCTGCCGATTCCGGAGCTTTATCTGTTGAGAATGCATGGCTTCCAGGGCATCCGCTGCTGCAATCAAAAGATTGCGGCTGAGAAGACGCATCGTGTACGTTTCCGGCCGCCTCATTCCCTCTTGTGCTTAAAACATGCTTGTAGGTTTCCTCGGCATCATATGCAGCGGAATCTTTCTCAATGATGTTTAATGCCCCGGTGGGACACACATCCAAACAAGCTCCCAAACCATCACAATAGATTTCCCGTACCAGAACTGCTTTGCCCTTCTCATCCAATTCCAATGCACCCTCCGCACATGCGGTTGTGCATTCTCCGCAGCCATTGCATTGTTCCCGGTCTATTTCAATAATTTTTCTTTTAGGCAATTTCATTCTCCCGTATATGCATCATATGAACATCGGCACTAATATAGCGTAAAGGTCATTGTTATTCTTTGATCTAAGTCAAATATAAGCTCAACAATAACAGCTCCATCCGAAAAAGAAGGCGCGGGAAGAGAAAGATATTAGACAGCCAGTTCCCGGCGGAGCCGCATACAATCCTTGATCAATATCTTTTTTCCGTCAACTTGAATGAGCCCTTCTTCCTGCAGCTGCCGCAGGTTTCTTGACAGGGTTTCATTTACGGTTCCCAGCAGACGGGCAAGATCGCCTTTGTTCATGCCCAGTTCAATCCGGCAGCACTTATTCCCCCGGCAATTTGTTACAAGATGACCGACAAGTCTTTGTCTCACCGTTTTCAATCCCAGGGAGCGGACGCGCTGATTCAGAATCAGGCATTTTTCGGCCATGAGGATCAAAAAAAAACGGGATACTTCGGGATCTTTTTCAATCAATTCGAGAACGGATTGCCTGGGGACTAAAAGAACATGAGAAGCTTTAACGGCTTCCGCGTAAAAAGGAATGGACTTTGAGGCGAATAAAAGCGCCTCCCCGAAAATGTCCCTCGCTTCCAGCCGGGTGACCTCCAGCTCTTTGCCTTCCGAATCCATGTCAAAGACCCTGATTTCGCCATCCTCGATTATATAGATGCCTTTGGGTTGTTCTCCTGAGTGAAAAAGGAGTTCTCCTTGCTGGTAAGAACGGCGGATTCCATTGTCTTTTAAACTCCGGGGAAATGTCTGCGATTCAGGTTTTGTCATTTGTCTGGGATATGAGAACCGCCCGCATCGGAGCGCCGTCAGTGTTTACTTTAATCGGAAATGCGGAAAAAATATATTTTCCGGCTGGGGTTTTTTTCAAGTACAATCCTTCAATTAAAGCCAGATTTGTGATGAGCTTCTCATGCACTTCGTGATCGGCATGAAACTTTTTTACGCTTAAATAATCGATTCCCAAGGTAAGAATTTTTTTTGCTGCGATCAAATCCGCCGCACTAGCCGTGAGATGGGCGAAATTTTCCCTAAAATGATCGTATTGATGAAGAGAATTTTCGGTTTTTAAAAGAATGATTTCCTTCGGCTGTATATCGAACTCCTGCAGGTGATGGGCCTCAATAGCCCTTCCCGCCCGGGTCAAATCCAAGACGCGGCAAGGCCCGTAAAAGTGATGCAGGGGTAAATCAAGTACACCGCCGCCCTCCTTCTGCACATGAGATACTGCGTCTACATGGGTTCCGGTATGTGTGCCTAAGGTGATGCGGGTCTCACTGGTTTTATCTTCGGGAATGCGGGCATATTGTTCGATTTGAGGTCGGGGATTTCCGGGATAAGTGACCATATCAGGCTTGATTTCCAAGCTGATATCTATGAATTGCATACGTTTCATTATTCTTCCCGTTCTTTTGTTTCCTCTAACGGCATACTCCAGGTTTTTTCGGATGGTTTTTCAAATTCAAAATCTTCTGTTTCTGCTGTTTCAGGTGATTCAACAGGTCTATGCCGCCGCGGTTCCTTCACGTTATCCTTGGATTTGAGATACATATTCAGCTGGCCGGCTTGAAAAGCCATAAGCAGCCATTCCCGGCTGGCAATAAAAACCTGTCCTGCACCAAAAGCCAGCCAGATTCCAGCGGCGGTATGCGTTTCTATCAATCCGGCTAATTTCCAGTAGACAAAAAAGAGAATGGCGCCTGTTGCTGTCAGGAGATAATAAAGGGCCAAAGTCCGGCCGAAATGAGAAAAAACGAAGCCGGCTGCTTTCCAAAGGGAGATAAAGACTTTTTGTGTAGCTTCGGCCACAATGCGAATCCGGGCATAATCAAGAATCATGAGGATTAATAAGACAAGAAATAATCCTATCAAAATTTCAATGATAAACCAGATAAAAGCCGCCTGTTCCCGGATTCCGCCGTTGGATATGAGGCGGCCTGCCTCCGAAAGAATGAAAATAAATATAGCGAATCCGGTCCATAAAACAAGCGAATAGATGCAAAGCCGGAAAAATCGCCACCAATATTTTCCCGCTCCCCGAAAAAACCGGGCGCACCAGCGTTCCTCCGTTTTTTCAGATACACCGGCTCCGGCTGCGAAAATGGATAAAATACCTCCTTTGAGAAAAAGAGAAAACACGCCATAGAGAAAAACCACAATCATTATCAAAAGCAGAACCGGCTGCAGTGCGGAAAACGTATGAATCAGCCATTCAAAAAAGATATAATTATCCCATTTGGATAAGAGTTGTTCTGAAGCTGCACTGTTCCCGATAAAATCCTTGATCAATCCGGAAAGGGGAAAATACAAAACGGATGCAAACAGAACATTGATCACCCATAAGGTCAAAATCATTTTGGGCTGGAAGCTGGCTTCCTTGATTCCTCTGATATAATTTTTTATTGCTTTCATTATCCTCTCCCTTACCAAGATATCAGCGACAGAATTTTTTGAAATTCAAGCATCCCCGCCAGGGCGTATTTAAGCGGGACTATCGTATCCGGTTTTAAAAGACGGGAATTATTAGTGAAATTGAGATCTAAGAGCACTTTTCTTTCGGGGTCGATATGGGCTGAATGGATTTTAACCGGTTTCTCATAAACAAATTTTTTCCATTTGGATTGTCCGTCCCATTGTTCCCGTATGATGTCGCCGTTTTCAAATCGAATCTGAATTTCCTGAGGAAAAGTCCAATCCCCTTCCCTGATAATCACCACACGGCTGCGGTACATTTTTTCTTCCGAGCCGGATGCCCCTGTCTCTTTTTGTTCATCCAGCAGTCCGGCAATATTTTCGATCTCCCTGCAAGTGACCGCATCAACCCGGTAATCCAATGTTCCCGGCTGTTTTAAAAATGTATCGAAAAACCAGGTCAAATCCTGGCCGCTGGCTTCTTCGGCAGCGGCAATAAAATCCCGGGTGTGAGGATGTTTAAATGCCCAGTGGTCAAAATACATTTTCATGACCCTGTCCATCACATTCTGCCCCAGATAGTTTTCAAGGGTTAACAGCATTAAAGCCGCCTTGCTGTAAACATTGGTGGCATAGCTGTTTCCATCAATAAATTCCCAGGAGTTTTTCAGTATGGGGTCAACATGCGGACCGGCTAAAACCCGGAACCGATGTGTCATCAGATCTCCGATTTTCATACCCATCCAATTTATTATGGAGGTGTTATCTCCATAATATTCCGTCATGGCCTTGACTTCGGAGTAAGAATTAATGCCTTCATCCAGCCAGGCCTCTTCAAATTCATTGTTGGCGACAATTCCGTACCAAAAATTGTGTCCGAATTCATGGACGGTAACCATTTCCGGCATGAGAATGCCCCGGGGGAGCCAGGCCATTGTTCCTCCGGTAAACAAGGTGGGATACTCCATCCCCCCGGCCCCGGATGCTCCGGGAGCGGGATCGACCAGAGTAATAGTGCTGTATGGATACGCTCCATAATGACGGCTGTAAAAAGACAGGGCGTTTTTTAATGAATTCAAATACCGGTCTTTTTGATGGGTATGGCTTGTATGAATCAGAAGTGTTATTTCCGTATTCACCACCGGGTCCTGCAATGAATAGGATTCCCTGTACTCAACAAAATCCGGACAGGCTGTCCAGGCAAAATCGTGCACATTTTCCTGGTAATAAGTCAATGTTTTAGTTCCATTATGGTTTTTCGATTCCCGGATTCTCTCACCGGTGGCTCCTGTCACATATTCTTCCGGCAGAGTGATTTTGACTTCATAGGTCCCGAAGTCGGCATAAAATTCCGAGTGGCTGTGGTATTGGTGGCAATTCCACTCTCCGTTTTCAAACACACCGATTTTTGGAAACCATTGTGCAGCCATGAAAAAATCATCAAAGTATCCGCTCCGGGCGAATACCCGGGGAAGCTTTGCCGTGAAGTCCATGGTGAGAGTTATGGATTCATCCGGCATGACCGGACCCGGCAGCCATATCCGCATAACAGTCTGGTCGTATTCATTGTCATCATCCGGCTGAATGAATTCCATGGTGGGAGTGAGGTCCTGTCCTCCCGGCAGCTGAATGGAGTTAACTTCAATAAAGCCCCAGCCATCTTCTCCACCTGAAAATCTGCGGTGGCTGCCGCCGCTTTCCCGCATAAATGTGGTGCGGTTATTTTTAAAAGCATTAAGGTAGAGATGAAATCTCAATTCAGACACCGGTATATCCGTTTTATTGGTCCAGGTCAGAATCTGCTTGCCCAAAATTGTCTTTTCTTCCGGATTCAGCTTGGCATCGATTTTGTAATCAACGATTTTCTCACTCAATGCTGAAAACCCGGATTGGAGGCAAAAAACAGCGAGTATCATCATAAAAAAGTTTAATTTTTTCATTGTCTTTCTCCCCTTTCGTCCGCTTCCGGCCGACCGGTTATCCATTGGAATGGTGTTATACATATTGATTGCGGAAATGAATATCCTTTTAAAGAGTGATTGTCTGATATAAACTAAATATCATGCCGCTGAAGTGCTGTCAATGTGTATTTTGCCATTTCTGCATTATCTCTAATACCTCTTGATCGGAAACATCGTACCAGTTCTTATAGACCTGAGCCACAGCTCTGAAAAAAGGGGGTGCTTCGAGAACCACCAATTCATCCACTTCTGACTGCATCTGTTTGGCCACATCTCTCCCCGCCACCGGCACGGCCGCCACAATTTTTTCCGGATTCTGTTTCCGGCACATCAGAATGGAAGCCCGCATGGTTGAACCCATTGCGAGCCCGTCATCCACAAGAATAACAGTCCGGTTCTCTATTTTGGGTAAAGATTTTCCGCCGCGCAGTACTTTTATTCTTCTTTTTATCTCATATATTTGTTCATTTTTTATGACATCAATTTCTGTGGATGACAGCCATCCAGTGCCTCCGTTTACGATAAACGTACTTCCGTCTTCAGCGACAGCCCCGAACCCCGCTTCCGGATTATCCGGATACGGCAGCTTTCTGGTTATCAATAAAGAGAAGTCGGCATTCAGATGCGCAGCCACCTCAAAAGCGGCTTCCACTCCGCCCCTGGGTATAGCCAGCACCAGGACATTCTCATCTGCATACTGTTCCAATGCCCTGGCAAGTTTTCGTCCGGCGTCTTTTCGGTCTTCAAACATGATTATAGATTTTTGCTGATCTTAACGGCTTCTCTGATCATCTGCCGGGAATATCCCCACTCATTATCATACCAGCTCATCACTTTAACCAGGTCTCCATCAACCACCTGGGTCATGGTCAGATCGACGATGGATGCCCTGGAGTCCTGAATAATATCTGATGAGACCAGCTCTTCTTCAGTCACTCCCAGAATGCCTTTATATTTTTCACTTTCCGCCTCTTCTTTAAAAATCCGGTTGATTTCATCCACACTGGTATCTTTTTCAGTGACGAATATGATGTCAGTTATGGATCCGACAGTCACCGGCGCCCGGACAGCCACTCCATCAAATTTATTCTCATACTGCGGCAGGACTTGGGTAGTGGCTTTAGCGGCTCCGGTTGATGTGGGGACAAAATTAGCCGCCCCTGCCCGTCCCCGCCTCATTTTTTTATTGGGGCCGTCCACGATCGACTGGGATGACGTATATGCATGAATGGTCGTCATAATGGCCTTCTTAATCCCGATCCTGCGTCCCATAACTTCCACGACCGGGGTGATGCAGTTGGTGGTGCAGCTGGCACAGGAAAGCATGTCCGGAGCTCCTTCGGGAGAATTGACCCCATGTACAACAGTCAAAATATCGCCGCCTTTAGCCGGGGCTGATAAAATAACATGCTTGGCCCCCGCCTCGATATGTTTCTTCATATCCGGCTTTTTCGTGAATACGCCCGTGCATTCAAAAACCAGATCCACCCCCTTTTCTTTCCAGGGCAATTGAGCTGGATCTTTTTCCTTAAACACCGGATAGGATTGACCCTCTATCGTTAATTCATTTTCCCGGCTCGAAACGTCCTTTTCATATCGTCCATATACGGTATCGTATTTTAGCAAATACGCCAGATTATCCGTGGGAATCAGATCGTTGATCGCCACCAGCTCCAGTTCAGGTTTATCCACAATCATTTTGAGGGCTGCTCGCCCGATTCTGCCTAATCCGTTAATCGCAACTTTTGCGGTCATAATGTATCCTCCTCTTAAAGTATTTTCTATGTTCTAAAATAATGCAAAAAATATGCCAGCCGGTTGTTTGCAGACAGACATTGCCAAATCATTCATTTAGTTTCCCTTTCATTCCGGATATAGAGGAATTTGTCTTATTATACGGGATATTCATTCGGCAAAGCAGGGCGGTCTTTTTTGATTTTTGATGATTGTTTCATTAAAATAACTTTTTCTTTTCATTTTGTCTTTTCTCTTTTCTCTAATGCAATCCAGGAGGAGTGTATGCTGAATATTAAAGAACAACTGAGCACGGAATTGAATATCAGCCTGAATCAAGTTCAAGGAACCCTGGAGCTGCTGAAGCAGGGAGACACCGTTCCTTTCATCGCCCGGTACCGCAAGGAAAAGACCGGCAGCCTGGATGAAATTCAAATCAGGGCTCTCTGGGATAAATACCAGTATTATCTGGAGCTTGAAGCGCGGCGGAATGTTATTCTGGAAAGTATTCAAAACCAGGATAAATTGTCCCCGGAACTGGAAAAAAGGATACTGTCCACCCACAATAAAGCGGAATTGGAAGATCTCTATCTTCCCTACCGCCCCAGGAGAAGAACCAGAGCTTCAAGCGCCCGTGAAGCAGGTTTGGAGCCTCTGGCTCGATGGATTTTTAAATGTGCCGGCGACTCTTCCTCACTCAAGCAGGAAGCAGCGGAACATCTAAACCCAAAGGCTGGAATCAAGACTGCAGAACAGGCACTCCGAGGGGCCGGAGATATTTTGGCGGAAGATTTTTCCGAGAATGCGGAGGTCCGTAAATTTTTACGCGGACTGGCTGAAAAAGAAGGGATTTTCATATCCTGCGTGAAATCCAAATTTAAAAAAGAAAAGACAAAATTTAATATGTATTTTGACTACCGCGAACCGGTATCTCAAATTCCGTCCCACCGTATCCTGGCCATGTTCCGGGGTGAACGGGAAAAGATTCTGCAGTTAAAACTGGCCATTCCGGAGGACACAGCCATTAAATATATGGAAAAAAGGTTCGTTCTTCATCGCGGCGGGGCAGCGGCTGATTTCTTGCGGAATGTGATTTTGGACTGTAATAAACGGCTGCTTTTTCCTTCCATTGAAAATGAAATTCGAAAAACTTTAATGGAACGGGCCGAAGATGAATCATTTCAGGTTTTTGGAGACAACCTGCAATCCCTGCTGATGGCACCTCCCGCGGGCCAGCGTCCGGTTATGGGAATCGATCCGGGTTTCCGCACCGGCTGTAAAATTGCAGTCCTCGGCCCCACCGGTGCATTTCTGGACCACAAGACTATTTATCCGCATGAGCCGAAAAATCAATCCCGGGAAGCCGGTGAATTAATTATTCATTTGCTCAATTCTTATGAAATTGAATTAATTGCCGTGGGCAATGGAACCGCAGGCAGGGAAACAGAAGCCTTTGTCCGGGGGGTTATGAATGCGGTTTCCGGCACTGCTCAACCCGCTATTGTGTTGGTCAGTGAAGCGGGGGCGAGTGTTTACAGCGCCTCCCCGGCAGCTGCCGAAGAATTTCCGGATTTCGATCTCACGGTACGAGGAGCGATTTCCATCGGAAGGCGTTTGCAGGACCCTCTGGCTGAATTGGTCAAAATTGATCCAAAATCCATAGGCGTCGGCCAATATCAGCATGATGTGAACCAGACGCGCCTGAAAAACAAACTGGAAGAAGTGGTGGAAAGCTGTGTCAATCGGGTCGGCGTCAATGTGAACTTAGCTTCTGCTGAGCTATTGAAATATGTCGCCGGATTATCCCGGAAACATGCTCGAGCTTTAGTCCGGTACAGAGAGGACAACGGCCCTTTTCAAAACCGAAAGGAAATGTTAAAGCTGCCCGGTCTGGGGGCGAAAACCTTTGAACAATCCGCTGGATTTATGCGTATTTCGGGAGCAGCCAATCCCTTGGATAATTCTGCGGTCCATCCGGAAAGATATGCATTAGTGGAGCGGATGGCCGCGGTTTTGGATAAATCAGTAACCGCCATTATTGGAAAGCCGGAATGGGTGGATAAAATTCCAGTGAAGCAATTCATCGGTCCCGGAACCGCCCCGGCCACTTTAAACGATATATTAGAGGAGCTGAAAAAACCCGGCCGTGATCCAAGAGAGAAGTTTCAATATGCCAGATTTTCCGAGCACGTTAAAGACATATCCGATCTTCATCCCGGAATGCAGCTGGAGGGAGTGGTCACCAATGTGACCAATTTCGGTGCTTTTGTGGACATAGGTGTGCATCAGGACGGACTGGTCCATATTTCGGAAATTGCCGATAGGTTTATCGATGACCCCCGTAAATTTCTCCGAACCGGACAAATTGTAGCGGTTAAAGTTTTGCAGATTGATGAAGATTTAGGCCGGATCGGTTTATCCATGCGCCGCAGCCGAGAATAGCATTCACGTCATTTATTTCTCGTAAAGCGCATCGATCAAATCCTGATATTCTCTTTCGATGACATGCCGCTTCACTTTTAACGTAGGAGTGACTTCCCCCTTGGATTCATCCAGCTCCCGGTCAAGCACTGCGATTTTCTTGATTCGTTCAAACGAAGAAAGATCACCGGAATACCGGTTTATTTCTTTCATTAGAAAATCATTGATGGCGGGTTTTTTCACTAAATCTCTGATATCATCAAACGGAATATCCTTTTCCCGGGCAAAGGCCTCCAATTTTTCAAAATTCGGCACCACAACCGCTGAGATAAACTTCCGCCGGGCACCGACTACAACAATCTGAGAAATGTAGGGGTTGCTTTTCAGCCGGTTTTCAATCAACTGGGGAGCGATATTTTTTCCTCCGGCTGTAACAATTAAATCTTTTTTTCTATCGGTTATAAACACAT
>CAYRTV010000005.1:0-22102 GCA_964427225.1 uncultured Eubacteriales bacterium | reverse complement strand
CGGAAGAATCAGGTTTCAATCAAATGCAGCTGAATAATAAAAAGCATGAGCTGGGAATTATCACCTCTGGTATCGGATACAACTATGTCATGGAAAATCTAAATGGAGCGCATAACAGGCCCTCCATTTTAAAAATTTCCGCTTATCCACTCCCGGAAAATTTAATACGCCGTTTGGCCGAACATGTGGAGACCCTTTTAGTGGTGGAAGAAGGATACCCCTTCATCGAACGGCGGATTCGTGGATTATTCGGCATTCCCGGTACAATTATTCAAGGGAAATTAAGCGGACATTTGCCTGTTACCGGTGAATTGGACCCGGATTCCGTAGAAAGCGCCATTACGGCATCCGGCGGCAGGCCGCAGAATACGTCAAATGCAATTCCATCACGCCCTCCCCAATTGTGCCGCGGCTGTCCGCATATAGATACCTTTAAGGCCATCAATGCCGCTCTGGAAAATTATCCCGAAGGAACAGTCTTCAGTGATATCGGATGTTATACCCTGGGAGCGCTGCCTCCTTATGAAGCGGTGGATACATGTGTTTGTATGGGCGCAAGCGTAAGTATGGCCAAGGGAGGAGCTGAAGCCGGCATCCAACCCGCGGTAGGGGTTATCGGGGATTCAACCTTTGCCCACTCGGGCATCACGCCTCTTCTGGATGCGGCAGGGGCTGACAGCAATATGACATTAATTATTGTGGATAATGCTTCAGTCGCTATGACTGGAGGACAGCCGACATTCGCCACTGGTGAAACGTTGCGGAAACTGGTTGCCGGAGTGGGTGTGGACGAAAAACACATCCGGATTATAACCCCATTAGCCAAATATTTTGAAGATAATATCCGCTTAATCCGGGAAGAAATGGAACACCGGGGATTATCGGTCATCATCTCATCCCGCGAATGCATTCAGGAAGCACGGCGTAGAAAGAAAGGAGACCGCTGACATGAAACAGGATATAATTTTAGCCGGAGTCGGAGGCCAGGGAATCCTTTCCATAGCTTATGTGCTGGATAAGGCGGCAATGATCCGCAACCTCTATCTTAAACAAGCTGAGGTGCACGGCATGGCCCAGCGCGGGGGAGCCGTTCAGTCCCATTTGCGTTTGTCTGATAAAGACATCTACAGCGACCTGATACCAAAAGGAAAAGCGGATCTACTCTTATGCGTGGAACTTTTAGAATCTCTTCGATATTTAGATTTCTTGAAGGCGGAAGGCCGCATTGTAACCAGCAAAGTTCCATATAAAA
Organism: uncultured Eubacteriales bacterium; assembly: GCA_964427225.1. GTDB lineage: Bacteria > Acidobacteriota > Aminicenantia > Aminicenantales > Aminicenantaceae > CAYRTV01. Next base: position 20,850 of record CAYRTV010000005.1, on the reverse strand, counting down.
ATATTCCCGATTATCCGGATGAGGATGAACTGCTTAATCGTATCAAAAACACCGGGAAAGCCATTATCATTGATTCAGATTTACTCAGCCGTGAAGCCGGTCATGCCAAATCGCAAAATATGGTTATGCTGGGGGCGGCCTCCTCGGATCTGATTCTGGATGAAGATGTTTTAAAGCAGAGCATCCGGTTGTTGTTTGAAAATAAAGGTGAAAAAACAGTGGAAATCAACCTGAAAGCATTCCGGCTGGGGCGGGAAGCAGCCGCCGGGCAAAGATAATCCGGGAAACGGACAATGAAGAAAATTGATTTCCATGCGGTGGAATCCGTATTTCAGCAAGCGGAATCATTTCAATTACTGGAACATCAGGTGTATGGAATTTTAAACGCCGCCGGTGTGAAGACACCAGCTTGGTACTATTTTGCCCGTGGAGACACGTTAGATCCGGAAGTTTTGGGCCGGATTCCTGGAAATCAGGTGGTTTTAAAGGTTGTTTCGCCTTTGATTCAGCATAAGTCGGATGTGGGTGGAGTCAGGTTTGCAGCTAAAGAGTATTCCCATGTCAAGCAAACGGCTGATGACATGCTGACTGGAATTCTTCGTCGTGACTATGCTTTGCCAAAAAGCCGGGCGGAGATTGAAGCTTCCCTGAAAGGCATTTTGATTACGGAATCCATAGATTATGAAAAAACCGGTTTCGGTTCCGAATTGCTGCTGGGGATCCGCCATACCCGTGAATTCGGCCCGGTGGTTACCCTGGGCGGAGGCGGATTGGATGTCGAATATATGGCCGATCAGCTTAAACCCGGCCGGGCGCAAGCCATTTCCGCCGCTCATGCCTATGATGTAGATGATGTGGCTGTCAGGCTGAGGAGTACGGCGGTTTATCCTAAATTGACAGAAGCCTTCCGGGGGAAGCCCCCCTTAATTAAGGCGGAAAAATTAAGGGAAATCTATGTACGTTTCCTTGAATTAGCGGATCATTTTTCTGCTTTTTCGGATAAGAGCGAATTCGTCATTGAAGAAATGGAAGTTAATCCGTTTGTGGTCAGCCGGGGGAATTTGATGCCATTGGACGGCATGTGCCGGTTTTCAAGAAATAAGCGTTCTTTCGATTCCCGCCCGGCGGAACAAATTCAACACTTGCTGCATCCGGAAAGCATTGCCGTTATCGGGGTATCCCGGGACATGAATCCCGGACATATTATTGTCAATAACATCATTAAGGCCGGGTTCCCCCTGACACGGCTGTATGTGGTTAAACCTGATTGCAAGGAAATCGAAGGGGCCCGCTGTTTTCCGGATATTGCTTCTTTGCCGGAAACGGTGGACCTGCTTGTGCTGTCAGTCAGTGCGGAAAAAAGCCGGGACATTGTTGATGAAACGGTGCGGCTGGAAAAAGCCGAATCTCTGATCCTTATCGCAGGCGGGATGGCGGAAAAAGCAGGAGGTGCAAATCTGGAAGAAGACATCCGCAAGGTAATCTCCGCATCCCGGTCCCGCAGGAGGCTTGCCCCGGTTGTCAACGGAGGCAACTGTTTGGGCATCGTTTCCCATCCCGGCAAGTATGACACCACTTTCATTCCCGGATATAAGATCTTCAGCCAATCCCGCTTGCCCGAACGTTCATCGGGATTGGTTCTGATCAGCCAGAGCGGAGCCTTTATGATCGCCCGGATGGCACAGATGCCTCTATTAAGGCCGCGGTATGCTGTTTCCATCGGGAATCAAATCGATTTAACGGTTTCCGATTACCTGCATTACTTAAAAAACGATCCGGAATCAAAAGTCTTTGCCTTGTATATAGAGGGATTTAAGCCGGGAGATGGATTGGGTACCGCTAGGGCTGTCCGGGAAATAACGCAGCAGGGGAAGCAGGTCGTAATATATAAAGCCGGACGCACCCGTGAAGGACGCTCAGCTACGGCGGGCCATACCGCTTCGGTGGCCGGAGATTACCAGGTCAGTACGGATGTTTTAAAGGAGGCAGGTGCTCTCCTTGCGCATGATATCGATGCATTTCAGAATATGATGCAGGCCTTGACTTTTCTTTATGGAAGAAAAGTCAAAGGCCGCAGGGCGGCTCTGATTTCCAATGCCGGTTTTGAATGTGTGATCATGTCGGATAATCTCAAAAACAGCTCCCGCCTTGAACTGACGGATTTTTCTTCCCTGACTTTAGAGCGGCTTTCCCGTATTTTGGAACCTTTAGGGATTAACCGCCTGCAGGATATCGGAAATCCTCTGGATACAACTCCGGTCGCTGATGATGATGTTTTCAGCCGCTGTGTCGAATCTATTTTGCAAGATGAACATGTTGATTGCGCCGTTGTGTCTCCTTTGCCGATGACACCATCTTTAAATACTCTGGCTTCCTCACATAATCATGAAGAAAATATTCAAGAGGAAGGAAGTATCGGTGGGCGGCTCATTGAGCTTTTCCACCTCACGGAGAAACCCTGGGTGGTCAGTCTGGATGGAGGCCGCCTGTATTATCCTCTGGCACGGATGCTGGAGAGAGCCGGGGTTCCGGTTTTTATGAAATCCGACCAAGCTGTTTCCTTTTTACGTCAATATATTAACCAGAAGTTAAAAAGCGTAGAATAAGTGAAGAGTGTAGAGTGAAGAGAAAAAATTGTGAGGTATGAGGTAAAATGAAAAAAACAATTTTCATGATATTGGGATTATGGGCTGCGGCCTGGATGTTTGCTCAAGCCACTGATTCTTCTTGCCGGGATATCAATGAAGTTTATGATCAATATGCAGAAGATTTGGGGAAAGTGGAAGAGATGAGGCGAGAGGTGCAAGCTATCCATCCGATATTTGCGGGTTTATATCCCGTGGCTGTAGTCGAGGGCAATTGTTTTTATGTTTTTGATAACGTATCTTCACCTGTGATGTATGAGCCGGTTCTCAGTCAAGCCAGCGGGATGGAGCTTCCCGACAGGCTGCGAGCTGCTTTTCCCCTGGATTTTTATCAAGGGAAATCAGCGGGTGTTATCACTCCCGATGCTTTTGAGACCAAAGAAGGGTATGTCAGTCTCTTTCATGAATTTGTGCATTGCTATCAAGCGGAAAACGTGGAACTTGAACTGAAATCCAAGCTGCAGGTGGCCCGGGAAGCGTTAGAAAAGGAAGATTTTATGTGGGAATTGGAGCATCCCTTCCCCTATGAAAAACCGGAATTTGTTGATTTGTATACAAGATGGCTGGGGTCTTCTCTGGATATTCAGACCCGCCGGGAAATTCGCCATCAGCTACAGACCGTACTGAATGTAAAAGATTATGAATATATGATCTGGCAGGAATGGAAAGAAGGCTTTGCCCGCTATCTTGAAAATGAAATCCGGAAGCGAGTCAACCTTCCTTTGAATACTGGGGGAAGCGAAAAACCCTTTAACCGGGTGAGCTTCTATGCCGGCGGAGAGGTTTATGTCCGGTTTTTACTGGATCAGGATTCCGCTTTGGAAACGGATTTGGCTGCCTTATTTAACCGGATGCTGAACCGGGAATCATAAAGATTTAAGTTTTCTCTATTATTCTGATAAAATAAATGCAATGAAGTCTTTTCTTTTGAGTCTAGGTTTATGTTGTTATTGTTTAACAGGAGGTTTGACGGGTATGCAAGCAAAGGTGAACTGGGAGAATATCCACATTCCTGATTCGGTAAACGGCTGGACTCTGAAGGAGGATAAATTCTATGATCCTGAAACAATTTTCAACTATATCAATGGGGCGGGGGAGGTCTACCGGGCATACCAATTTGTGGAATTGAGGGCAAGATTTTACACCAAACCGGATTCGCCGGACATTTTTACTGATATATTTGATATGGGGACACCCCGAGCTGCTTTTGGGGTTTTCACCCATGACAGAGAAGGAGAATCTAAGGATATCGGCCAGAATGCTCTTTATAAGGGAGGATTGATGACATTCTGGAAGGGACGTTTTTATGTGTCCATTTACGCCACTCGTGAAACTGAATTCTCCCGGAAAGCGGTCTTGCAATTGGGCCGGGAAATAGCGAATTCAATAGCTCAAACCGGAAATATTCCCGATTTGATTTCGCGTCTCCCCGAGGCCGGGTTAATGGAAAAACAAACCCGCTTCTTTTTTCACCCGGCAATTTTGAATTACCATTATTTCGTAGCAGATGAAAACATTTTTCAATTGAATCCTGAAACTGATGCTGTGTTGGCCACCTATTTTCCCGGTGAAAAGAGCGTTCGATTGCTGGCTGTACAGTATCCGGAACAAAATCAATGCCGGTCCGCATATGCATCTTTTTTGAAACAATTTATGCCCGATTCCGAAGCAGGCGGAACCGTCCGGACTGAAGATGGAACCTGGACGGCTGTCCGCAAATTGGAACGTACGCTGGCGGTTGTATTTGAGGCGCCCACCCTCCGGATAGCGGAGGGTTTATTGAATAAGCTGGAGGGCAACATAAAATGAAAAAAAACAAATGGACACGCAGGGATTTCATGCGCATGGCTGCAGTCTCACCGCTGGCTGGAGCCGCGCTTTTGCGTTCCGGACATCCCGTTTTCAAGGCAGGAGCCAAGTTGTCCAGGGTGATTTTGATAAGAGATGAAAATGCATTGGTTTCGGCAAAAAAGCCAAATCCGGAAGTGATGCAAAGAATGCTGGATAAGGCTGTGGCTGCTTTGCTTGATGAAGAGGATATGGAGAAAGCATGGAAAATGTTAATCCGCCCCACCGATACGGTCGGTATCAAGACCAATGTCTGGAGGTTTATTCCTACGACAACAGAAGTGGAACAAGCAATAAAAAAACGGATTATGGATGCCGGAGTGGCAGAGGAGAAAATCGGGATTGATGACCGGGGAATCCGTGGTAATCCTTTATTCCAAAATGCGGACGCTCTCATAAACGCCCGTCCGGCCCGAACCCATCATTGGTCCGGAATGGGATCATTAATCAAGAATTATATTATGTTTGTTCCAAAGCCCCCGGCTTACCATGGGGATTCGTGTGCCGATTTAGCCCGTATCTGGAAAGAATACGATCTAATAGAAAAAACTAAACTGAATGTGTTAGTGATGCTGACGCCGCAATTTCACAGTGTCGGCCCGCACAGTTACAGCGATGATTATATTTGGCCGTACCGGGGCTTGATTGTCAGCCGGGATCCTGTGGCGGCGGATGCGACCGGTCTCAGAATTTTGCTGGCTAAAAGACAGCAGCATTTTGGTGAAGACGTTCCGCTTGAAACTCCGGCAAAACATATCCGCCTGGCCGAAACCCGGCATGGATTGGGTGTGGCGGACCCGGCGAAAATTGAACTCATAAAATTGGGTTGGAAACAGGATATTCTGATATAAGCTGAATATCCAATTTCAAATCTAAAACTTCAAATCTGAAAACTTTTTCCGGGGATAATTGGACATAACCCAATCCTGCATAATAAAATAATACAAAGAAGCAGCGAGAATGAATCATGACTGACTTAATTCAAAAAAACATTCAAAAATTATTAGAGGAAATTCCCTCGGGTGTTAAGCTGGTGGCGGCGGCAAAAACGCGTAATCCCGAGGAAATCCTGTTGGCTGTAGAAGCCGGGATCCGCATCGTGGGTGAAAATTATGTTCAGGAAGCAGAAGCGGCTTATAAAGTGCTCGGCTCCCGGGTCAAATGGCACTTTATCGGCCATTTGCAGAGAAATAAAGTCAAAACAGCTTTAGAAATCTTTGATATGATTGAAACCCTGGACCGATTATCACTGGCCAAAGAAATTGAAAAAAGAGCCGCTCCCAGCGGGAAAGATGTCCCGGTTTTAATTGAAATCAACAGCGGCAGGGAAGAACAGAAATTCGGGCTTTTTCCTGAAGATGTGGATGATTTTGTGAAAAAAATATCACAAATGAGACATATCAGTGTGCAGGGATTAATGACGATGGGTCCTTTGTTCGGAGATCCCGAAAACGCACGGCCCTTCTTTGTTGAAACCCGCAAAATATTTGAGAGCTTAAAAAAAACCGATTTCCCGAATATAGAAATGCGTTATCTATCTATGGGAATGACGAATTCCTACCGGGTGGCCATTGAAGAAGGGGCCAATATGGTTCGGATTGGAACCAAGATTTTCGGGCCCCGGGAAGAATAACTTTAAAAGTCAGGAAAAAACAATGAAAAAACTTATTCCCGAACCCATAAAGCCGCATTGTGACCGGAAGGGCGGAGCTGTCAATTTAATGCTTTCCGCTTTGATGCTGGAATCCGCCGGAATGGTGGAAGAAGGACATGATGCCGCTGCTGTCGAACAGGCGGGGAAAGCGGCTTTCGGCGCAGAACAAGGGTTTTTATCCTGGATGGATGAAATCGGTCTGGTGAATGCAGTTAAGTTCCTCTTTCATCTTTCTCTTCGCGATCAGGGAGAAGGCGGTCTTTTTCACAAATACAACAACTTCTTTTCCCCTCCTGAAATACTGAAAAAAAGACTGGCGGAAACCGGAGCTGCCGGAGAGAAAGGAGTTAAGTGGATTACCCCGGAAGAATCACAGAAAACACCTTCGGATGCCCTAACCATTAACGTGCTGATCAAACGTTTGCAGGCTGTCTCCTTTATGGTGGCTGTGGAGCTGGCGGAAGCCGGTTTGTTAACGGTCAAAGAAGTGGAGAAAAGCTGCAAGCAGGCGTTCCAATGGAAGGAAGGCCCTTTTGGTTTAATGAATCAAACCGGGATTCCGGAAACTTTGAATATGGTGACTGAAAAAATGGAATTATCCCACCGCCGGGAAATCAATTTTCCCGTGCCTCAGATGCTGATCGATCAGGTTCATGAAAATAAATTCTGGAACCTGGAGGAAGAGGAGTGACCCCTTCAGCCGGAAATATTCGAGAGAGACAGGAAGAGGAGGAAGCTAAAAACCTTGCCCCGCAAGCCGCCTTGAATGTGCACAGCAGGGGCAGAGAACGCCGGGAAAGGCCCCATTCCATTCGAACGGCATACCAGCGGGACCGGGACCGGATCATTCATTCCAAATCATTCCGGCGGTTAAAGCATAAGACCCAGGTTTTTTTAGCTCCTTATGGAGACCACTACCGGACCCGGCTGACGCATACCTTGGAAGTGTCGCAAATCGCCCGTACCATTGCCCTGGCTTTACGTTTGAATGAAGACTTGACTGAGGGAATCGCTCTGGGTCATGATTTAGGGCATACCCCTTTCGGGCATGCCGGCGAATCGGTTCTGAATCGATTGCTGCCCGGATTCACTCATTATGCCCAAAGTCTGCGGGTTGTTGAAAAGCTTGAATATGAAGGCAAAGGGCTTAATTTAACCTTTGAAGTCAGGGACGGTATCGCCAAGCATTCCAAGGGCCGCGGGCGAATTTTGGATGCTCCTGTAGAAGAGATGCCGGTCACTCTGGAGGGACAGTCTGTTCGGGTTTCGGATGTGATTGCTTATGTGAACCATGACCTGGATGATGCCGTTCGCGGAGGGATTATTTGCTATAAAGACATTCCGGATCATCTGCTTTCGATTTTAGGACGCTATCATGCTCTTCGCATTGACCGGATGGTTAAGGATGTGATAGAGGCGACCCTGGAAAATGGATTAGATAGGATTTACATGAGCCGGGACATGAATGACGCCGTTGCCGAATTGAGAGATTTCTTATATGAAAAGGTTTATTTCTCAAAAGCAGCCCGTGAACAGAATGATAAAATTGATAAAATTTTGACTGACCTTTTTGAATATATTCTGGCCCACCCAGAACCGTATGTGAAAAATTATCCGAAAGAGGACACTCAAAAACAGCGGGTAGCGGATTTCATCGCCGGCATGACCGATCTGTATGCCATGGATCTTTTTGAGGAAATATTTTTTCCAACCAAAAAAATTTTCACATAGAATAAACGTGTGCCCGGGGGTTGAAGGCATTGTTGCAATAGTTATGTCATTTTTCTTACGCTGAAATAATTAAAGGTTTATCGAGGTTATCATGCTGAATTTCCGAATGCTGAGGAGAAAATTGCATTAAAATCGCAATCATTTCATGAACGGGTCAGATTAGATGCGGCGGGCTACCCGTCGAAAATGAAATCCATAAATCGCCATCTTCACAGCGAGGGGAAATTTCTTTGGAAAATGAATCAGGCTGAATAAAAGCAGTTTCCAATAATACCGCTTTCCCTTTTCCAAGAACCCTAATTTCAAGATAGATTTTAAAAACGCTCGAATATCCTGAAATTTAATAGAGGGGACCTTTAAGGCCGGCATATGGTATTCTTTAAGGAATATTTTCAACCGTGCATAATATATTTTTTGGGAATAGAGGCTTTCCACTAATTCTTTATACCCTTTCACAAGTTTCTGGTACCCCATTTTGGGAATAAAGTTGATGGATCCGTCCATGTTATCCCCGGTGAAAAGGCTGGATAACCGGTCTTCTGCATCAAGTCTCTTATGGAGGAGAGTGCCGGTTGGAGCATTAAGCATGCCCACCATGGCTGTCACAATTCCGCTTTGCTGAATGAATTCCATCTGGCTTTTAAAAATAGCCGGAGTATCATTGTCAAACCCAACAATAAAACCTCCTGCGACTTGCAGTCCTTTTTTGTGCATTTTTTTGACTGCAACCAGCATGTTCCGCTTTTGATTATGCAGTTTGCCGCATTCCGCCAAGCTGGCCGGGTTCGGGGTTTCAATGCCGATAAAGGCGCTGTTAAATCCGGCTTTGATCATGAGGTCAAGAAGTTCATCGTCGTCAGCTAAATTGATGGTTGCTTCTGTGATGTATTCAAAGGGGTGTTGCCGTTTTTGGGCCCATTCCACCATTGCAGGGAGGATATCTGTTTTCAATTTGTTTTTGTTCCCGATGAAATTGTCATCCACGATAAAAACGCCGCCTTTCCATCCGGCTCGGTACAAAGATTCCAATTCTTGAATAAACTGCTGTCTGGATTTGGTGCGGGGTTTGCGTCCGTTGAGTAAAGTGATACTGCAGAATTCACAATTATAAGGACAGCCCCTTGAATATTGAATACTCATGCCGGCATATTTTTTCATGTCCAGAAGATCCCATCTTGGTGGAGGAGTGGAATCCAAACTGGGAAATGCGTTGGAATGATATATAGGTTTGGGACGACCGTTGGTTAAATCACTTACAAAAGCGGACAAAGTATTTTCAGCTTCATTTAAGACATAATGATCGACTCCCATTATTTCCTTATGATGAGTTGTCGCTAAGGGCCCTCCCGCCACCACTTTGACGGCCAGCTGATTGCAGCGCTTGATTATACTTTTAAAGGAATTTAGATGAATATTCATGCCGCTGAGAAAAACATAATCAGCCCAAAGGATATCACGGTCCTTCAGAGAGGCCACGTTGGTATCAATTAATTTTATATTCCATTTCCGGGGAAGCATGGCCGCCACTGTGATCAATCCCAGTGGGATTTCAGACGTTTTTTTAGAAATAAATTTAACCGCCTCGGAAAAACTCCAGAAGGTCGGCGGTGTTTGCGGATAAACCAGTAATATATTCATTTTATTCTCCTATATTCATCTTAACAAAATATTTGCGGCTTCGGGGGGGAGAAATGTAAAAGTAATGTAAAAGCTGTGAAGAGACAGTATAATAGAGGTGAAAAGTCAGAATGAAAAAGAAAAAGTCATTGACCCGCTATGTCGTCATCTTCGTTTTAGCGCAGGTGGCATGGTTTTCACTTCTGGGCTTGTGGATTTACCGCTTCATCTACAGCCATATGATATTAAGGCAGGTCGAGGAGAGCCTGTCCTCCTGGATTATGTCGGAAGGAGCCAATCTATTTACTCTCGTTTTCGGCTGCGTGCTGTTTTTAGGTATATCCATAGGAATGTCATTAATTTTCCGGAATTTCACAGTTCAATATAAAATGACAAGTTTATATGATAATTTTATTGCCAATATCACGCATGAATTGAAAACCCCCCTGGCCTCAATACAGCTCAGCCTGGAAACCATGAAAAACCGGGACTTGCCGAAGCAGCAGCAGCGAAAATTTATTGATTTAATGCTTAAGGACACCGGCCGGCTGCAGCGGCTGGTTCATAACATTTTGGAATTAGCGGGTCTGGAGCAAAAAAAAGCGGTTTATGATTGCGGTGTGTTTAAAGCGGGCCCGGTTATCAGGGAACTGCTTCAGCAAGCCAGAGAGCAATTCAAGCTTCCGGAAAAATGGGTGACAGTTTCGGGCCAAGCGGATTGCGAATGTGTGATCGATAAAAATTCTTTTCGGATTATAATTGATAATTTGATGGATAATGCTGTTAAATACAGTCCGGAACGTGTCCGTATTCAGGTGAGCCTGCAATGTGCCGGAAAAAAATTCGTTATGGATTTTTCTGATGAAGGAATCGGTATCCCGCCGAAATACTCAAATAAAGTATTTTCTAAATTTCATCGGGTTTACCGTTCCGATGCACCCAATGTAAAGGGGACCGGCCTGGGGCTGCATTGGGTCAAGGAAATAGTCCACTACCATGGAGGGAAAGTTAAAGCGTTAAACTCAGAAAATGGAGCGGTTTTCAGGATTGAGCTTCCCATTTATTCTCTGACTAAGAAACGTCATTTAAAAAGAATCATGAAAATGAGCCAAAAATTAAAGGCTGGGTTTAAATGAATCAGAGCGATTTCAAAGAAAACCGGATTCTGCTGGTGGAAGATGAAGAAACTCTGGCGGCCGGAATTGAATACAATTTGACTGAAAGAGGATATGAGGTCGTATGGGCGGAGAACGGCCGTGAAGCTCTGAAGCTGTTTGCGGAGGGACATTTTGATTTAATTATCTTGGATATTATGCTTCCTTTTGTCGATGGATTTGAGGTGGCACGCAGGATAAGAGAAACAACTCCCCAGGTTCCCATTCTGGTCCTGACCGCCCGTGCCGGCCTGGAAGACCGGGTAAAGGGGCTGGAAATTGGAGCGGATGATTATTTGACTAAACCTTTCCATCTTGAAGAACTGATGGCGAGGCTGAAAAGTTTATTGCGCCGAAAGCAATGGTATCAAGATGCAGCGGAAGAACTGCCCCTTTTCAAGTTTAGTGATAATGAAATCGATTTTAGAAATTTAACCGCAAAAACCGGTCAAAAAAAAATCATTTTAACATATCAGGAGGCCGCAGCTCTGAAATATCTTATCCAGCATAAAAATCAAGTTGTTTCACGCGAAGATTTACTGGAACAAGTGTGGGATATGAGCTCGAAAGCTCAAACCCGGACTGTGGATAATTTTATTATGCGGCTGCGGAAATATTTTGAGCCTGACCGGAGGAATCCGCAATATATCCGGAGTGTCAGGGGGGCCGGGTATATGTTTGTGGATAAGTAAGTCCATCTAAGTCTATTCAGTCTATTCGGTCTGTGCTCGGACTGATGGTGCTGTTTCGTTTTAATCTGCTTCGATATGATTTTAAGATTTAAGATTTAAGATTTGAGATAAACAGGATGGCAAAGGGGAGAATGATGCTGGGCATATTGAGATAATAAGTTTGTCAACCTTTATAACTGCCCATTCGTTTTCCCAGTGAAAAAACAATGGAAGAAAAAGTTTTAATACAAGCGGCCCGGGAGGGCAGGGGCGACGCTCTCCGGGCTTTGTTTGAATCTAATAAGGAGAAAATCTATGCGTTGGCATACCGGTACATGCGCAACAAAGAGGATGCCGAAGATGTGGTTCAAGACACGTTTATCAAAGCTTTTGGTGCCCTCGAACAATTCAACGATCAATCCGGCGCGTTTTCGAGCTGGTAAATAAAACAGAAACCCGACGCCTGCCTCAGGCGGATTGGGATCAATGCTGGCGGGGAATCCGCGGCCGCCTGAAGCCTGAAAAAGCGGAGCCAAACCGGAACCCAGGTCCCCGCTGGGCCTTGGCGGCAGCCTCAGTCTTGGTTGTATTTGCGTTGGGAATTTTTTTCGGGCGGATATGGATGCAATCGCCGGATTCCATTTCAGCAGCCGTTTCATCCACACCGGCGTATGCAATGCGGATAAGCAATTATTTAGGCAGTGTTCAGCCGGTGCTGCTTGTTTATGCTAATCGGGGACAGGGACCGGGAGAAGGAGAAACCGTAGTTATGGATAAAACCCTCCTTGAAACCCTGCTGCTGCAAAACTATGTGCTGAAGCAAATGGTGATGGAAAAAGATCCGCAGGCGGTTCAGATACTCGAAGACTTGGAAATGGTATTACGGGAAATCATTAACATGCCGGAAAATGACACCGAAAAACAGAATATGATCCGGGATTTAATAAAACAGCGGAATATCCTGTTTAAAATGGATGTTTTGCAGGAAATATAGGAGAAAAATATGAAAAAGACAATGATAACGACTTTGGTTATGGGGTTGGTTTTAACCGTTTCCGTATCAGCTTGGCTCCAAAAAGATGACCAGGCGGATAAATCTTATCGTGAAGCGAAGAAGCTTTTGTATGAGAAGAACTGGGAAGAAGCAGCGGTTCGGTTCGAAGCTTTAGTGGAAAAATTTCAGCAAAACCGCTATCTGGATGAATCTCTTTACTGGCTGGGATACAGCTTGGAAAAACTCAGCAGAGAAATGGGGAAATTGCAGCAGCAGTTAGAGACGAAGGAAAATGCAGTTGAGCATCTAAATCAGCTGATTGAAAACTACAAATCAAGCGCCTGGCTGGATGATGCCAGAGTGCTTCGGGTGAAGATCGCGAAGAGTCTCGTCGAAAGGGGCATGGGAGATTACCGCAGGTACATTAACGGCAGTCTGGAATCTCTGGATTCTTTGGAAGGAAAAGTAAACCTGGAATCTTTAGAAAGCCTGGAACCCGAGCTGGAAAAAAACGAGGAAGAGGAAAATCCGGAACTGGAGCTTAAACTGGTGGCCCTCAATGCCTTGCTGTCGGTAGATGAGGAGAAGGCCTATCCCATTTTGGTTAAATTGATAAAGCAGGATAACCATCCGGAGCTGCGCAGCCAGGCTTTGTTTATTCTCAGCCGGTCGGATAAAAAAGAGGTCGGTCCTTTGATGATGGAGCTGGCTTTAAACGACCCCAATCCGGAAGTCCGCAAGAACGCCGTGTTTTGGCTGGGACAGCGGAAGAATAAAGAAGCCTTGGATGCGTTGATCAAGATATATGACAAATCAGATAACCCGGAGATAAAAAAACAGATCATTTTTTCCATTGCTCAAATTGATGATGATCGGGTCCGGAATAAGCTTATCGAGATCGCTAAAAAAGGCGAAAACACGGAAGTCCGCGAACAAGCGGTATTTTTTCTGGGGCAACACAGCGGAGAGGCCAGCCTGGATTTACTCAAAGACATCTATACCGAAGTGGATGACCTGGAATTCAGGACCAGATTAGTTTTTTCCATCGGACGGCAGGATAGCAAAGAGGCACGCAATTTTCTTATAAAAGTGATCCGAAGCGACGACAGCATCGAGGTTCGGCGCCAGGCCGCCTTCTGGCTGGGACGCAGGAGTGACCTTGAGTCCCTTGGCACCTTGAAAGATATTTACCGCTCGGTTGATGACCGGGAACTCAAGCAGCAGCTTATCCACTCCATTTCCATGAATGATTCCAAAAAAACGGTGGATGTGATGATCGAGCTGGCCAGGAAAGAAACAGATCCCGAGCTCAAGAAGCAATTCATTTTTTGGCTGGGTCAGTCCGGAGATGAAAAGGCCATGAAGTTTTTGCAGGGAATCATTAATAAATAATAAAAATCAGGAGCGATCATCATGATAAAAATAAAAAGGCCGCCGGTAATACCGGCGGCTGTTCTGTTTTTCACCTTGCTGGCAAACGGATATGCCGGGACCGAAGCCTTTCCTTTTCTCAAAGAGCGTGTCCATGATCTGAGCGGGGCGGTGTCCCTGGATAATGGATTGCAACAGGCGCAGCGCCTATTCCATGAATCCGGGGAGGGGGAGCTTTATTTTGTCGGATACGAAATGATCTCCCGTCATCAGGTTCATCTAGGCCTTTGTGATGAATTTGACCAGTCATATCAAATTGAAGCCAAGGGCAATGAAATCAAAGTCAGTAAACAATCCGGAGACCCTTCCGGTTTCTCCCAGTCCACTGATGCAGATAAACCAGGAGCCGCGGGTATTCTGCTGCTTTGCAGAACTGGGAAAAATCCAATTATTGAGGATCTTTTTATAATTGATCTCGAACAGGAATACTATTTTCAGCATGAATCTATTTACTGGCTGGGGAAAAGGGAAAATGACGAAAGCTTCACTTTTGTAACCAAAACGTTTTTTGGCGGTGTTGCGGAAGATGTGAAAAATAACCTGCTTTTTGCTGTCAGCCTCCATCCCGGAGACCGGAGTTGTGTTTTTCTTAAACAAACAGCCTTGAGTGAAGAAACAAAGGAAATGCGTAAAAATGCAGGTTTTTGGCTGGGAACCCATAAGGATAACAAAAGTTTGACCATGCTGCAGGATATTTTCAAGCAGGCGGAGGACCGTGAAATCCGTGAACATATAATTTTCGCTATCCAGCTGAATGATTCCGATCGAGCCGTACATGAATTGATTCGAATCGCTAAGAAAGATAATAATTCCGAAATGCGTAAGAAAGCGGTGTTCTGGTTGGGTCAAAAAGTATCGGAAAAGAGTGTTCAAGCATTAAAAGATGTTGTGGACAGTCAAGACGAAGATATAGAAGTTAAAGAAAGCGCTGTCTTTGCTATAAGCCGGATGCCGGAAGAAAAGTCAGTTCCCATCCTGATTGATATTGCAAAAACCAGTCCCTATTCCGGAGTTCGCAAGAAAGCCATTTTTTGGCTGGGCCAAAAATCCATTCCGAAGACTCTAACGTTTTTTGAAGAAGTCCTGCTGAAAAAATAATTTATTTTTTGATGTGCTTGATGCGGTTACGGCCTTCAGCTTTTGCTTGGTAGAGGGCCGTATCCGCGTATCGGAATAAATCTTGAGAGTTCACATTCGTTTTTTCTTGCGGGTTCCAACACATCATGCCGGCGGACAAAGTAAAACGCAGTGATTCCCCTTCAGCCGGGATTGGTTCTTCTTGAAGATGAAATTTAATCCGCTTGCAGATGTCAATAGCTTTTGTATCCGAAGCTGCGTGCATGAGGAGAATAAACTCATCTCCCCCCCACCGTGCGAATGTATCTGATTTTCGGACATATTTTTTTGACCTTTCTCCAATTTCATGGAGAATTTTGTCTCCCAGAGTATGACCATAATTGTCATTGAATTTCTTGAATTCGTCTATGTCAAAAATGGCTAAGCAGAGAGAAAGATGATACCGTTGAGCCAGTTTGATTTCCTTTTCGAAAATCTCATAAAAATACCTCCGGTTGGGAATCTCGGTCAAATCATCTGTGCGGGCTAATTTTGCCAATTGGTCGCGTTGGATTCGGATTTTTTCAGTCTGTTCATCGATCAAGTGATTCAACTTTGCTCTTTGATTTTTTAGCCGGACAACCCTCACGGCTCCAACTGTAAACCCAATGACCAACAAGGCTAATCCAAACAAAAACTTGGCTAGAGGCGTTTGAGTGAAGGTGGGCTCCACCGCGACCGATATTCTTTGGATTGGCCCGTTCCAGCGTCCGTGTTTCTGGCGGGATTGGACTTCAAATTGATGTTGACCGGGAGGCAGGCTGGCGTAACGGATGGAATGTTCACGAGTTGGGTCAGACCAGAAGTATTCCAGGCCTGTCATGCGGTACCGGTAGAATTGATCTTGTTCATTAAAAAAGCTGGGGGTGGAAAACTGGAATACGATACTGCGGGATTTGGAGGAAAAGCTTAAACGGTCCGGCATAGTATGATTTTTATTGCCTACCACAGCCCTTGTTATCAGAGGTTTGGATGTGGGAAATTCCCATGCTTCTGAGGAAACAATGACGGTCATATTTTGTCCCCCCAGCCAGACTCTTTCCCGGCTGTCCAAGAGCGAAGCTCCCAGATTGCATTCTCCCACGGCTATACCGTCATTGTGGCCGAAAAACCGATAATTCTCGCCGTTAAAATGAGCGATTCCGGAATTAAGTCCCACCCATATATCCGAATCAGTGACATGCACCAGGTCGAAAAACACAACATCATCCGAAAAATAGCTCTTCCATTCGTTTCCATCATAGGAGATGAGACCGGAATCAGATAAAAACCAAATCTTTTTATCCCCCTGAACGACTTTAAACAAGCTGACCTTTTTCGGCCATTCCGGCATTTGTAATTTTTCCAGTCCGCTTTCCCGGGAATATGTGTAAAAGGACTGTCCCAGGAGGTAAATCGTGCCGTCCAGGGTTTGATAAATGAAGCTTAAACTGTCCGGATGCTCGATCTTGTCATTTATGGGATGAAGTGCGGAAATTCCCGTTATGGGATTCAAGCTGAACAATCCTTTGGTTGTGGTAATCCAAATTTCTTGATCATTCACCGGCAGGAGGTTATACAATCCCAGTGAAGTTAATTCATCCGACGGGAAAGGAATAAATTCATGTCCATTCCAGAAACAAACACCATTATACGTCAACACCCATACATTACCGTTGTCAGTAATGTCCAGATCTATAATACTGTTATCGACCAATCCGTGCTCGGTTGAATACATTGTATGTGGTCCGCCGTCTGGCGGAATAGATACAATTCCCTGGTTTGTTCCCAGCCAAACGGTTCCGTCAATCAGCTCAGTGACCGCCCAAACGGCATTGACGGGAAAGTCCCGGCGGTAGCGGTAATTGCGGAATCCCATATGTGAAATTTTATCCAATCCGCCTTCAGCTCCCAGCCAGATGACCCCATCCCGGTCAACCAGAAGGCAGTTTATCCAGGAACCGATGAGCCCCTGTTCTTCATCAAACCGGTTTATTTTTTCGTCTTTCCAACGGTAAAGGCCGTTACCTGAAGCGATCCACACACTGTTATCAAGGCCGCACTGACAAGCAAATAAATTAGGATTCCCATTATTCTCAACAGGAAGATTCCATATTTCCATCTCATTCGAATCCGTCTTGATGAGCCGCCCTTTTCTGGTTAAAAGCCAAAGATTTCCTGTTCTGTCTTGCGATAACTCAGATATCACATCCGCACCTAGGCGGTCGTAGTCGAGAGGGTATTGTTTTACTGATTCGGGTTTTATTTGGAAGAGGCCGTCTGCGGTGGCGGCTAAAAACCCGGAGCTTTCCTCGGAAAGAATGGAATAGACAGCACCTGTTTTACCTGGAACCGGGTATTTAGGGCCCCGTATGGCTTGGCGGCTGATATGATAATATCCTTTTTTTCCTCCGGCCAGAATATCGCCGCTTCGGAGTTTGAATAAAAAGGGTATCCGGTCATTAAGAAAACAACCTTTGGGATCAGGAACTGTGAAAATTTTGCCGTCAGGCGTCAAATACTGCATGCCGAGATCAGCGAAAAGAATCCATATGATTCCATGATTATCCGCAATGATGCTGGAAGGCGCGTTGCTTAAGATGCCGTGATTTTTATTCCAATTCTGGAATTGGTATCCATCATAAACAGAAATTCCCGCGTGATGAGCGATCCAAATTCGCCCGTCAGGACCCTGTGCGAGATGGTTTATGACAACGGAGTCCAGGCCTTCATTGATTCCGTAATGGATGACCGGCAGTTCTTGAGCGGGAAGAGGAATGGACAGGAATAAAAGAATGATCAAATCACTAAAGATCCTCTTTAATGTCCGCATATACATTCCAACCGAATTATTTTAAACGCCTCAGCTTAATCAATGTTTAAATCTTGACCTGTTAATAAACGGCCTCCTAACCCATAAATAATTTAAACAGAAAAACCTGCCGGTGCAACCCCTCTAAAGGTGATAACCGGGGTGATATTTTTTTCTTAAGGGGGGAGTTTGACATGGGTTTGTAATGTATGGATAATCCGGAATTGTTATTCTGAGACCCGCAAAATATCGATTTTTTTACAGGATGCTATGAGCCTGTTCTCATTTTGGTTTGTTTCTTGGAATGAGATCCCGGCAATATAAGGAGGTTGCAATGGCTGTGGAAACCCAAACCATCGGGTTTTCTTCTCGAGGATTTCACGATATGAAGGATATAACAGAAAAAGTGGCTGAAGTTTTGTCTCTCAGCCGTATACAAAATGGAACCCTGACTGTATTCGTACCTGGTTCCACCGGTGGAATGACAACAATCGAATATGAACCCGGTCTGGAACAGGATTTTGCTGAAATGATGGAGCGGATTATTCCCCGGAACAAATCCTATCATCACGACGCCCGCTGGGGAGACGGCAATGGTTTCTCGCATGTGAGGGCTTCGCTGTTAGGTCCGTTTTTGACCATTCCGGTCGCTGACGGGCAGATGACCTTGGGGACCTGGCAGCAAATCGTTTTTATTGATTTTGACAATCGTCCCCGCAAACGCAAGTTAGTGGTCCAGGTTATGGGGGAAAAATAAGCCCGCTCGGCATTGTTATTCAATGAGATTCGGTTATAATAAATCAAAGGTCTTCACCGGTGTCATTTGAGGCTCTTCGACAGGTTGGATCTGAAGCATGAGTGATATTAAAAACAAACTCGAACGATTGAAGCGGGAGCGGAAAGCGCGGGCCCGGTCCGTCAGCTTTCAGGAAGTCTGGTCGGAAATCGAGAAGAAAGAAAACCTGAGCACAAAAGAAAAACTTGAACGATTGATCACTCTGAGAGGACGGATAAAATCCGAAAAAACCCCGCCGCCGTCAAAACCTGCCTCATTAGACCGGGAAGACATCCAATTCACTGAAACCCCTTATTCCCTGGAAGCCAAGTATGGGCATATTCGCATCTCCCAGGGACTGGACATTTCCGGTGAAACCTTGGCGCATTTGAGCAATGACCCGGCTTTTGAAAACTTGGATTTATCGACGGCGCTTTTTATCGACTTGGAAACCACTGGTCTTTCTGGAGGAACCGGGGTAGTGCCTTTTAATATCGGCATGGGCTATTACCGGGATGATAAATTCTGGGTAGGCCAGTTTTTTTTAGGGGAACTGGGCTATGAAGAGAAAATGATCCGGGAACTGGAACATTTTTTGGATGATCATAATTTTCAATCGATGGTTACTTATAACGGAAAATCGTTTGATCTGCCGCTGTTGGAAACCCGTTATATTCTACACCGATTGCCCTTTCGTCTCGGCTCCCTGCCGCATCTGGATTTCCTGTTTCCGGCCAGGTGCCTATGGAAGCATAAGTTTGAATCCTGCCGCTTGGCTTATCTGGCGAAAGAAGTCGTGGGGACATACCGGGAAGATGATATTCCCTCGTCCGAGGTGCCGTGGAGGTATTTTGAATACCTCAAAACCGGCAATTATGACCTTATCGAACCGGTTTTATATCATAATGCCGAAGATATCTTGTCACTCCTGGGAGTCGTAGTGATTGGAGCTTCGATCTTTTCCGAGGATAAAGAGATGTGTGTGGCGGATGCCATGGACTTTTTCGGTGCGGGTAAAGTCATGGAGCGCCGCGGTGATCCTGAGGCCGCTTCCCGTTTTTTCAGTAAAGCATTAAATGGGGATTTGGATGGACCAACCGGCATGTCCACCCGCAGGCGTCTTTCTCTGCATTTTAAACGGATGCGGAATTGGGAACAAGCTTTAAATTTATGGAAAGAGATGGCGGATATAGAGTCTCCGTCAAACGATTTACTGTTCTCCCTCCGCGAGTTGGCCATGTATTATGAGCACCGGCAAAAAGATTTGCACGCCGCTTATAAATACGCTGAAGAAGGTTACGTTGTTTCCCTGGGCTATTCCGATCATTACGAAAATGATTTTTCTCATAGAAAAGAACGTTTGAAAAAAAAATTAAATGCGTATAATGAGAAATTAAATAAATAAGGAGTCATCAGGCCATGAAAGCGATGCAGCTTCAAGAATTCGGACCCATTGAAAAGAAACCATTAAAACTGGTTGACTTGCCCCGTCCAAAGCCAAAGGACGATCAAGTGCTGATAAAAGTTCATGTTTGCGGAGTATGCCATACGGATCTGCATGAAGTGGAAGGGGAGCTTCCGGAAATGGAGCTTCCGAGAGTGCCCGGCCACCAGGTAGCAGGAGAAGTCGTGGGAAACGGCCCTATTGCCTCCCGCTTTCAGAAAGGAGACCGGGTGGGTGTGGCCTGGCTGTATTCAACGGATGAAACGTGCCGGTATTGTGAGAGGGAGATGGAAAATCTATGTGAAAATGCATGTTTTACCGGTTACCATGTAGACGGCGGTTTTGCCGAATATATCGTAGCTCCGGAAAATTTTGTCTATTCATTGCCGGATGCCTTTACGGATGAAGAAGCCGCTCCTCTGCTTTGCGCCGGAATTATCGGTTACCGGGCATTGCGCCTCAGCGAGATTAAACCCGGGCAGCGTCTGGGGCTGATCGGATTCGGCGCCTCAGCTCATGTGGCCATCCAGGTCGCTGTTCATTGGGATTGTGAGGTGTATGTTTTTTCCCGCGCTGAAGACCATCGCCGGCTGGGGGAAAAACTGGGAGCCGTGTGGACCGGCACTCTGGAGGATAATCCGCCGGAAAAATTAGACAGTATCATTAACTTTACTCCTGCCGGCTCTACTGTTCTTGCGGGCATGCGCCTGCTGGACAAGGGCGGCATTCAAGCTTGCGCCGGGGTGTATATGAGCCCCCTACCGGAAATGGACTATAAAAAGCATTTATATTATGAAAAAAACCTACGGAGTATCGCTAACGCTACCCGGGAAGACGGAGAAGATCTTTTTCATATAGCTCCGGAAATTCCTATAAGAACGACCATTCAGACATTTCCCCTGAAAGAGGCCAATAAAGTCCTCAAAATGATCAAAGACAGTCAAATCGACGGCGCTGCCGTGTTGAAGATACAATAGCC
>CAYRTV010000004.1:0-22719 GCA_964427225.1 uncultured Eubacteriales bacterium | reverse complement strand
GAGGTTGAGATGAGTCAAAAAGACCATGTGTTTTACCGCAGCCAGAGGAAGGAACTTCCCCTGATCGAGAGGGGAGAAGGTATCTATCTATATACTCAGGACGGGAAAAGGTTTATTGACGGCACTTCCGGTGCTTTGATCTCGAATATCGGCCATTCCCAGTCTTCCGTAATTGACGCCATGGATAAGCAGGCCCGTGAAATAGAATTTGTTCACGGCACGATGTTTAAAAGCGACGCATCCATTGCGCTGGCGGATAGAGTGATCAAAATGTGTCCGGATGGATTGGAAAAGGTTTATTTCGTTTCAGGCGGTACTGAAGCGGTCGAAACCGCCTTGAAAATGGCGAGGTCTTATCACTTAGCCAGAGGAAATCTACAAAAATATGTGGTACTTTCCCGCTGGCAAAGTTATCACGGAGCCACGATGGGTGCCCTGTCTCTGAGCGGGCGGACCGCCAGCCGGAAAATGTACCAGCCATACCTGCTCGATTTTCCGCATATCCCGCCGGCCTATTGTTACAGATGTCCGTATGGGAAAAATCTGGAAGATTGCGGTTATGAATGTGCCTGGGAATTGGAGAAGACAATCCATCAAATCGGAGAAGAATTCATATCCGCCTTTATCGCCGAACCGGTCGTGGGGGCAACTCTATGTTCGGTTCCGGCTCCGCCTGATTATTTCTCCATTATCAGAGAGATTTGCGATAAGCATGATGTCCTCTTCATCGCGGATGAGGTCATGACAAGCTTCGGCCGGACCGGCAAGAATTTCGGCATGGATCACTGGGGAGTGGTGCCAGACATTTTAGTGGGCGGTAAAGGGCTGGGAGCGGGATATTTTCCCATGGGGATGATCATTTGTACTGACCGGGTATTCCAACAATTTCAGGAAAAATTGGGAAAATTCGTACACGGGTTCACTTACCAAGGCAATCCTTTGGGTGCGGCAGCCGCCTCAGCTGTCCTGCAATTTATTCATAGTAATGATTTGGTACACTATGTTTCAGAAACGGGCAAATACCTCCTGGATAAATTATTAGGTTTATACCGGTATGAATTCGTCGGCGACATCAGGGGGCTCGGCTTTATGCTGGGAGTGGAATTGGTTAAAGACGCAGAGACAAAAAAGCCCTATCCGGTTGAGTTGGGACTCACCAATAATATTGTCAAGGCTGCCTGGGATAAGGGCTTGATCATCTATCCCTCCTCTTCAAACGGCCAGATTGAAGGGGTTGCCGGAGACGGATTTATGGTAGCTCCTCCTTTTATCACGACCAAGGATCAAATCGATGAAATTGTTGCTATCCTTGAAGATACTATGGATGATGTCAAGAGTGATCTGAAACTTTAATTCATCTTATTCCGTTATTTCAAGAAGATCCAGCATGAACGCATATTGCAAAGCAGTTTCCCGGTAGCGGCGGAAACGTCCCGATGCCCCGCCGTGGCCCGCTCCCATATTGATATGAAAAAGCAAACGATTATTGTCGGTTTTCATGTCACGGAGTTTGGCCACCCATTTGGCCGGTTCAAAATACTGAACCTGGGAGTCATGGTACCCGGTAGTCACCAGCATCGCAGGATAATCCTGGCCCCTTACATTATCATAAGGGGAGTATGTCAGCATGTAATCATAATACTCTTTGATGCGGGGGTCACCCCATTCATCGAATTCACCGGTGGTAAGCGGAATACTGGTGTCCATCATGGTGGTGATAACATCGACCCAGGGAACTGCGGCGATCATTCCCTTCCATAAATCCGGCCGCATATTGACCACGGCCCCGATAAGCAGGCCCCCGGCACTGCCGCCCATTCCAAACATTTTATCCGGATTGGTGTAATTATGATCGATGAGGTATTCGGCGCAATCGATAAAATCATAGAATGTATTTTTTTTCTGCAGCAGTTTGCCTTGTTCATACCATTCCCGGCCCATTTCCGACCCACCGCGAATATGCGGAATGGCATAGACAAATCCCCGGTCCAAAAGACTCAGCCGGCTGGATGAAAAAGTCGGTTCCCGGCTGGCCCCGTAGGAGCCATACCCATGCAAGAGCAGGGGATTGGTCCCGTCCTTTGCGAGGCCTTTCCGGTAGACCAGGGAAATAGGCACTTCGGCTCCATCCCGTGCAGCGGCGTAATGCCGCTCAGTCACATAATCAGCCGCATTAAAATCACCCAGCACTTCTTCCTGTTTGCGCAAGGTTTTATTCCGGGTTTCCATGTTGTAGTCATAGATAGAATTTGGGGTGGCAAGAGAGGTGTAGCCGTATCGAAGCAGATTGGTGTCAAAGTCGGGATTGACCGAGATGTAAGCTAAATAGGCCTCTTCGCCGAAATCAAGATAGTGTTCCGAATTATCCGCCCAGTTGATGATGCGGAGCTGGGTGAGTCCATTCTTGCGTTCGCTTACGACTAAATGATTGTTAAATAATTCAAATCCCTGCAGCAGAATATCGGCGCGATGGGCGATAACTTCTTTCCAATTTTCCTTGCGGGTTGCATTCACCGGAGTCTGCATCAAACGAAAGTTTTTTGCTTCCCAATTGGTGAGGATATAAAAATTATCTTGGAAATGATCGACATTGTATTCATGGCTGCGTTCCCGCGGCTGTATGACCCGGAAAACACCGTCCGGGTTATCGGCCGGAAGAAAATGGAATTCTGTTGATAATGTCTGCACGGAGGCAATAAAGATGTATTCCTTGGATTTGCTTTTATAGGCATAGGTATTGAAGGTCTCGTCCGTTTCCACAAAAATCTCTTCGTCTTCAGTGTACTCTGTCCCCAATATATGTTTCATGACCTTAAATGGACGCAGGGTGGTGGGATCCTTGAGGGTGTAAAAAACGGTTTTGTTATCGTTTGCCCAAGCGGCGGAACCGGAGGTGTTGGGAATTTCATCCAACAAAATTTCATTTTTAGATATGTCCATAAAATACAGGGTATACAGCCTCCGGCTGACCGTGTCCACGCCATAGGCAATCAAGTGATTATTAGGACTGGTGGTGTATCCGGATACATTAAAAAAATCATGGCCTTCGGCCATTTCATCTACATTTAATACAATTTCTTCTTCCGCATCCAAACTGCCTTTTTTACGGCAATAAATAGGATATTCGCTGCCTTCTTCGTATCTCGTATAATGATAATAGCCTTGATCTTTATAGGGGACTGACATGTCGGTTTGTTTAATTCGGCCGACGATCTCGTTGTAGAGCTTTTCCTGGAGTTCTTCGGTGTGGGCCATCATGACTTCTTTATATTTATTTTCAGCTTCTAAATAGGCGAGGACTTCCGGGTCATCCCGCTGATTCAGCCAGTAGTAGTTATCGATCCGGGTTTCACCGTGGGCGGTTAGTTCTTTGGGAACTTTTTTTGCCACCGGCGGCTGAATATCCTGGGGCGGAGCTTGTTTCTCTTCTGATGTACATGCCGGGAAAGAGAGGAATAAAAAACTTATTAAAATGAAAGAAATGACAGGTATAAATCCTTTAGAAAGTGATTTTTCCATTCTTGCCTCCTATTTGCGAAACTAATCATGACAGAGATAATTTGAAATGGCAAGGAGAAAGATTTAAACGGTAAGCCTATAGCATTAAACGCATGGAAAGTTTTTATGTGTCTGGAGCGGGGGATTTTTTTTGCCAGAGATGATGGATTCGGGTAAAACGGGTGGTTTTATAATTGGAAAAAGAACTTCCGTCAAACTGGCGGATAACGATATCCAACTCATGAGAATTGTGAATCTGAATGAGATTATAACTGTTGGGGGTGCCCCGGCGCCGTTTGGAGATGGAAGTGCCGGCCGAAGCCAGAACGGCTGTATAAGACTGTGAATCTCCGGGAGATATGATCTTAGAGTAGGCGGTATGAACATGGCCCGCCAGAATCAAATCTATTTCCACATCGCCGATAGTTTTCAGCAAAAGCTCGGCCCGGCCGATAAAGCTTTGGGTTTTTTTCCCCGGGGAAGGAGTGATGTTATGGTGTAAAACAATGATTTTGGTTATTTCAGATTCGATGTTGCGGAATCTTTTTTTTATCAATGCTATTTGATTCTGGTTGATTCTGCCGCTTTTCCATGTGAGAGATCGTGCGGAATTAACACCGACAGCAGCCATATGGTCATCTTGGTAAACGGGAAACTCTTCATCAGAAATAAATGTAAAGAACCGCTTCAGAGGCTTAATGAATCGGCGAAAAATATTAAAAAGTGAAATATCATGGTTTCCGGGAATGACTATTTTAGGAGAATTAATCCGGTCCAAAAATGCGGCTGCCTGCATAAATTGCCCGGTTTTTGCCCGCTGTGTCAAATCTCCGCTCACAGCAATCAGGCGGGGATCGGCAGCCTTCAAATCTTCCAGGATTATCTCTACCATCGCGGGGTCCTCGGCACCAAAGTGAATATCCGAAAGATGGGCGATTTTAATCATGATTTCTTCTTCGGTAATATGACATTGACGGCTCCGGGAATGGATGTATAAACCAGCGGCGGCTCCAGCTTGTAGATTTCACCGTCAGCAGAAACCCGGACCCGGTTTTTGGTTGTTTCCAGGTCCATTCTATCAACCAGCAGGAATTCAAAGTTTTTTGCCTGTTCCAATTTCCCGATGAGCAAAAAAAAGGCATTCCTGAGAAACCCCCAGCGATTCCGGCATTTGGAGTAATATAAGCTCAACTTCCCATCCTGCAGGCTCTCCCTGGATCCGAATTTCAGCAGCTCGACTTCATATTTGTTGTTTCCGACAAAAAGCGATGAAGTCACATGCTGCTCTTGCTTTCCATTTAACTTTAAATTGATTTTGTAAAGGGGGAATCGTCTAAAAATGCGGAAAAAAGCGATGATCAGGAATAAAAATCGATTGTATCCGTATTTATTTTCAAGTTTATCCCGGACCTCCACACTGTGGGGATATAATCCAATGGAGGAATTATTGATAAAACGGTGTTTATTGACAGCAGCCGCATCCAGCTTTACCGGACTTCCGTTAAAAATCGAATGGACGGCGTCTTGCATGGTTGTCGGGATGCCGGCATCAACAGCAAAATGATTAAATGTGCCGCAAGGAATGATGGCGATATGATTATCTTGAGTGGGGTAGGAGTTGACTAAAGCGCCGACAGTCCCGTCCCCTCCAGCCACCACCGCCAGGTCCGGCTCATATTCTCGAAGCCGCTGCAATTGTGAGTTGAAATTTTGTTTTTTTGCTGGGAAGTAATGAATACCGGAATAATATGGATGATATTTTTCAAATTCGGATTTAATATCATCAAGTTTCACTTGGTCCTTGGAAAAACAGCCGGAGTGAGTGTTGATGAAAACGCCGATTTTTTTAAAAGTCATTTTTTCTTTTAAGGGATCAGAAGAATACCAATGGATATAATGATAATAACGGGAAATAGAAATTTATTCCACTTCCGGCTGTCTTTTTTTTTA
Organism: uncultured Eubacteriales bacterium; assembly: GCA_964427225.1. GTDB lineage: Bacteria > Acidobacteriota > Aminicenantia > Aminicenantales > Aminicenantaceae > CAYRTV01. The sequence goes on along the minus strand of CAYRTV010000004.1, from coordinate 17,271 downwards.
AAACCGGGATATGATGATATAAAAAGCAACTTAAGTCTCAAGGAATGGACATGGATATTCTTTCAATGACTACGTCTCCCGACCCCGATGTTTTTTTTCAGAGTCATGATTCCCATGATACGCGATTGGGTGAAATCGTTTTAAACAAGTCCGAAGATTTTGATGATGCTCAGATCGTCATTTTGGGATGTCCTCAGGATGAGGGGGTTAAGCGCAATAAAGGCCGTCCCGGAGCCCGCAAGGCACCCGGAGAAATTCGCCGGGCCTTATATAAACTGGCTGCTTCTGAAAAGATCAAACGGAAGAGGATATATGATGCCGGTGATGTTTTGCAGGAGCTGCCTTTGGAAAAGATACATGACCGTATGTGGAAAGCGGTCCAGGAGATCCTGGCAGCCGGTAAAAATATGGTTATTTTAGGAGGAGGTAACGATATCTCTTATCCTGATTGCGCCGCTCTATCGGAAATCAGGAAAAATTTGACCGTTTTCAATATTGATCGTCATTTTGATGTCCGGGAAATGGAGCCCCGCAACAGCGGCACACCATACCGGCTTTTATTGGATAAATGTCATATCCAGCCGGAAAAGTTTTATGAACTCGGGTCAGAGAATTATACCAATTCCCCGGTTTACAAAAAGTATCTGGAAGACAAAGGAGCCCATGTGATTCCTTTAGAAGAGTGGCGCAAAGCGGGCATAAGCGCAGTTCTGAAGGAAGCAGTTGAAAGGCATAAGTCCGATGCTCACTTCTGGGGTTTCGATATGGATGCGGTCCGCAATTCCGATGCCCCTGGAGTTAGTGCCGGGCTGCCTACCGGCTTGTCTGCGGATGAAATAATCGCAGCGGCCGCCTTCGCAGGAGCCGCGACGTATTTCGGTATTTTGGAAATCACAGAGCACAATCCGGATTTTGATATAGACGGCCGGACGGCCAAATTAGCCGCAATAATGATTTATCGTTATTTGGAAGAAATGAAAACATAAGAGGTTTAAGAGGAGGGCCGTGAGAGGAATCCTCGGGATAAACCCTCATTTGCCTTGGATGGGCCCTCCTCATTTTTTGGGAACATTTTTTATCCGTACTTATAATTGCATGCAAATGAATTTCGTGCAATAGCCTTTTCAGGTGGATGATGAGATGATAATTATTCGGGTTTATTCACCGGAAAGGGTGAAGATGTATCACTTTTAAATAGCAACCATTTTCCTCATGGCCTGCTGCTGCAGGCCGCAGAATGGCACGCTGCAGCCAAATGCTTATTGACATAAAAATGCAATTTTGATATTTTTGTTCAAACCAAGATCCAAGGCGGCGCTATCGTCTAGGGGACTAGGACGGGTGGTTCTCAGCCATCAAACCGGGGTTCGAATCCCCGTAGCGCTACCAACCCTTCATATCTGCTTTTATGGAACCATGGTTATGTTCTTACCTTTATTTTCCGTTAATAGTTGGATGGCTTTTCCGGTTTCTTCATCCTGCACGCGGATGAAGAACAGCACTCCTTTCTCAATTATTTTTTGCCGGTAAGCCTTGGCTAATGGCAAATCGACATCTAATTCAACCAGAGAGTCTTTTAAATTACCGGTACCATGGTCCGGATCTGCCGCCGTCTTGGCAGCAATCGCAGCCAATTTTCCGGAAGCATATATTTCTCCGATGTCTTCCAGTTCCAGAGGCTGGTGTCCACCGATCAGCCGTGCCATTCCTTTGGCTTCGATTGAACCGAGTTTATCGGTCACTTTGACTTTCAATTCCTCCATGTCCTGTTCCAGGTTAAGCTTAGCTTCATCCATACGTATAATGGCATTCATTTCTTTTTCTGGATATCCGGCTCCCAGTAATGCTTTCACCGCATTATGTGCTTGAGGATATTGATCAAAACTGCAGAATATCGTTTCCATCTTAGTATCTCCTTTTTTCAGATTTCAGATTTTGGATTTGAGATAATAAACCTTGCAATAAAAAATACGCACCTTTTTTATTTAATGGATCATTCGCTGAGCCGCAGAGAGGATCCTGCACACACGAAGGACAGCCCGATTCACAAAGACATTCCTGAATGATTTGACCGGTTGCCTGCAGCCAGTCTTTTAAGTTGGCAAATGCTCGCTCGGTAAAGGCAATGCCTCCTTCGTAGCCGTCGTAGACAAATATAGCCGGTCTTTGGAAATCCGGGAAATGAGGGTGGCTGAGGCCTCCGATGTCATTTTGTTCGCAGATGGCGAACAAGGAAATCGTTTTAATAACGGCATGCTCGGCCCCATGGAGGCTGCCTTCTAAATCATATCCCTGTTTTTCCATTTTTTCGATCAAAGGTTTGCCGATTTGAAACCATAATCCTTCCGTTTCAAAGACCTCGGGAGGAAGCTGCAAAGAACGGCGTTCGATCGGTTCTGCGCTTCCGATCCGTTTTTTCACATACCCGGTGGTCTGCTCAGTCATTCGCAATTTGCCCCAGGAGACCTGATGGGGAGAGAATTTCTTATTCATTTCTTCACCGATAATCCGGGTTTGCTTATCTCCCAAATGCTGGGTGTAATAATAGGCTTTTGTTTTTTGTGCGAAAGCAGTCTTTTCAGGAATATCGAGATTAATAACTTTGTATGTTTCGCCACGGTGGAGATATATGGCTCCCGGAAAAGCTTCTTTATAGACGCGGGTTGTATCCACTTCTCCGATTCTATCCCCGTTTTTTAATCGAATACTGAAGGACTCTCCGATATTGCGGATACTGACATCCTGATGGGGGCGCGGATTGCGGGAAAACCAAATGCCGCCGTCCCGGCCGGGATTCAATTTATGCTCTCTAACTAAGTCATGAATGACCGGATGTAAAGCAGATATATCATAAACGCTGTCATTGCTCTTTAAATACAGTTCGGCGGCGGCACAAGGGAGATGGCGTTTAAGAAGATGGGAATTTTCCGGATCAATAATCGCGGACTCATGGCTTTCTTCAAAAAACTTATCCGGATGACGCATGAAAAATTTATCCAGGGCATCTTTGGCCGCCACCAAGAATATCAGGGAATCACGGCCCCGCCTTCCCACCCGTCCGGACCGCTGCCAGGTGCTGGCAATAGAGCCGGGGTAGCCAACCAGAATGCATGCGTCCAAACCGCCGATATCTATGCCCAGCTCGAGGGCACTGGTGGAAACCACCCCGCGCAGCGTGCCCTGAAAAAGTTTTTTTTCAATCTCCCGGCGTTCCCGGGGAAGAAATCCCGACCGGTAGGGAGAAATGAGATGTTTATAAGCTGGAATCCGTTCTCTGGTCCAGTTGTAAATCAGCTCAGTGATCTTGCGGGATTTTGTAAACACGATGGTTTTAAATCCCGCCTTTAGGCATTCTATGAAAAGCCAGGTCGCCTGGGTGTAAGGACTGTTTTTTTCCGGATTAATGAAAACAAAATGTTTTCCCCCTTGGGGAGCACCGCTTTTAACCACAGGTTTGAAGGCGAGGCCGGTTAAATTTTCGGCCAATTCTGCGGGATTGGCGATAGTGGCGGAACAGGCGATAAAGACAGGGTCGGACCCGTAAAACCGGCAGATGCGCCGCAGACGGCGAAACACATGGGCGGTGTTGGAGCCGAAAACACCGTGATAGGTATGAATCTCATCTATGACAATGAATTTTAGATGTTTAAAGAATGGGGCCCATTTGGGGTGATAAGGATTAAATGCCAAGTGGATCATATCCGGATTTGTAAAAATGACATGCGGCAGCCGGTCTCGAATTTTTCGCCTCAGGTGCGCAGAGGTATCTCCGTCATAGACTGCGGCGGCCTGAATAGGTTTGCGCTCCCGTTTTAGGGGAGGGGGCTGCATTTTAAGGCTGGAAAAAAGCTGATTCAGTTCCTTGACCTGGTCTTGTTCCAGGCCTTTGAGGGGGAAAATATACAATGCGCGGCTGTTCGGATCTTTTAGAATGGATTCAATCACCGGGAGATTGTAGATCATGGTCTTTCCGCTTGCGGTCGGAGTCATGATAACGACATTTTGCTTCTGCCGGACGGCCTGGATGCCTTCCACCTGGTGGGACCATAATTTTGTGACGCCTTGTTCGAGCAGCAGATTCCTTAATTTTGCAGGGAGCATAATGTCACCGGCGCTTGGCTTAACCGGCCGGAGGTAGCGATGATGGGCAATGATATCAGCAAACCGGGGATTCTTTTTCAATGAGCGGAGGAAATGAGTTGTGTTGGTGCTTTTATCCATATTCGATACCCACTCTAAAGATTATGGTATATAAACGCAAGCCGGATAAAATTTTTCTCACGTTTGGATTACAATTGCATTTTTCATTCAGATAGGGCAGATTAAAAGTAATGCATGAAGAAAAACACACCCCTGATAGTCATTATGAGAAATCCCTGAAATTCGCCATTGCACTGACCTTAGTGTTTTTTGCTGTTGAAGTGGCCGGAGGAATCATTTCCGGCTCGTTGTCTCTTTTAGGTGATGCAGGACATATGCTGCGGGATTTTTTTGCTTTGTTTATTTCCTTAACCGCTATCCGTCTCTCCCGGCGATTGCCGACTCCTACACGGACCTTCGGATATCACCGGGTTGAAATATTTGCAGCCTTTTTGAACGGATTGATGCTGGTGGGAATCAGCATCTGGATCTTTTATGAGGCCTGGCAGCGCTTTGCTGAACCTCCGCCAATTAAATCCCTTCCGATGCTGGGGGTAGCGGTGATGGGATTAGCGGTCAACGGATTTGTTGCCTTCAAACTGCACGGCAGTCATGATCTTAACATCCGCAGTGCATTCCTGCATGTTATGACGGATTTGATCTTCTCATTGGCCGTCATCGGCGCCGCCGTATGGATTCACTTTACCGGCCGGACCATTGTTGATCCGGTTTTAAGTATGGTGATCGCTGTGGTTATTGCCGGATCTGCGGTGTCAATTATTCGCGATTCCACCCGAATTTTGCTGGAATATACTCCGAAGGATGTTGATTTAGACCAGATTATTCGCGAGATCGAATCAGTGGATGCCGTAGACAGCATCCATGATGTTCACATCTGGAGCTTGTGTTCCCATATCAATGCTTTAAGCGCGCACATTTTAACCGGCTTGCGCAACCTCGATGAGATAGAGGCGGTTAAAACCAGCCTTCGGGAGATGCTGGTCGAATATAACATTAAACATGCGACCTTCGAATTTGAATGTGAAGCCTGCAAGGATGAAAGCAAACTGCGGAAGCTGATTCATTGATTTATTGGTAAGGAGTTATGGTGAAGAGCAGAGAGGAAAAAGAACAAAGAAAAACCGAAGGAAAAGGTAAAAACAGAAACGGAAAAGATCATACTGTTTATGAAGAAAAACACAGCGGCGAAACCACCTACATTAAGGACGAAAAGACCGGCCTCTATATCTGTGTCAACCCATCGGGATCGATGGCATATAATTATCTCTACGGCCGAGATAAGGATGACAGCGACACTGATGATTCGGATGATGAAGGCGGCCAAGAATAATCAGCTCTCGCCCAATTCTTTTTCGCGAATATTGATTTCCGTCTTTGTCTGCATTTCCTCCATATGAGGGGAGAGATGAACGGGATATGGTTTAGGATTCTTCAAAGCCTTATATTTTTCCGGCAGGTTTGAAAATTCTTCCATAAAGCGGTCCCGGATATCTTTAAGTGAAGGAAGGACGGGTTTGATTTTTCCGTTTTCCATCATCGGTTTCAGCAGAGCTTCCCCGTCCATGGTGTTTTCGCGCAAAGCAATAACATCATGATCCAGTTCTCCATTGGAACCGGTCATCCGGAAGACCTGTTTGGCGGATGTCAGGGTTTTTTTGCCGGTACTGAGCTTTAGAACCGGCCGGCCGGCATATTTGACCAGCTTGTAAGCCATATCAAAGTAGGGGGCATCGGCGGATACACCCATCTTAGTGCCGACCCCGAAGGCATCGATCTCGGCTCCCTTTGCCAATATAGCGTGAATTTTATACTCATCAAATCCTCCGCTGGCAAAGATTTTGGCTTGATCCAAACCGGCTTCATCCAGAATTATACGCGCGTCCCGGCTGAGAGCGGCCATATTTCCACTGTCCAAGCGGATTCCGGAAAGTGACTCTCCCCGTTCCTTCATCTCTTGACCTACTTGGGCGGCCTTTTTTGTCCCTTCGATAGTGTCATAGCTGTCAACGAGCATAACCGAATTATCCGGAAATGATGCGGCAAAGGCGCGAAAAGCGTCGATTTCTTTCTTGAAGCTTGTGATATAAGAGTGAGCCATGGTGCCGACGATCGGAATACCGTACAGTTTTCCGGCCATAACATTGCTGGTGCCGGTGAAACCGGCGATATAAGATGAACGGGCCACTTTCATGCCGGCGTCGATGCCGTGAGTACGGCGCAGGGAAAAATCCACAAGTCCGCTCTCGCGGGCGGCATGCACACATCTGGCCGCTTTGGTGGCGATGATACTCTGAAGATTAATGGCGTTGATGATGTATGTTTCCACCAACTGCGCTTCAATCATGGGACCGGTGACTTCCAGAATGGGTTCATCCGTGAAAAACAGCCGGCCTTCCGGTAAGGCATGAACGTCTCCGGTGAAACTGAAACCTTCTAAATAAGACAGAAAATCAGGCGAAAAATAACCGGTTGAATCCAGATAATCCAGATCATCCCGGTTAAAGGATAAGTTTTCCAGGTAATGCAGAACATCTTCCAGTCCGGAGTTGACAAAATAAGAACGATGGTCCGGATACTCCCTCACAAACAGACTGAAAGTGGCGGTATCGTTCATGTCATGTTCAAGATAGGATGCCGCCATGGTCAATTCATAGAGATCAGTGACGAGGGCATGGTTAGCGAGTTTTTTCATAATCAGCTCTTTATTTTGAATTGTATTTTTTCCCAGGTTTTCAAAACATCTCCGTTATACAATGAAGAGACTTGTCTTAAAGTCAGAGCCTGATCAAATTCGTTAAAAGCAGAGATGCAATCCGCCGGCATGACTACATGAAACCAGCGAATCCCTGCGGAAGCAGCGGTATGCAATACGCAAATATTAGAAACGGTTCCGACTATAATCACATTTTTGATGCGCCAAACGTGACTCAAAAAATGGTCGAGCCAAGTTCCATAAAAAGCATCATACCGGTTTTTCAATACAATCTTTTCGTTTTCCCGGGGCTTGAGCTCATCAACAATCTCCCAACCCCAAGTATCCACTAAACAGTGTTCGCCCCACATATCAAATTCAGGATCATCTTTAAACATAGTATCCTGGGAAAAAGCAACCTTTACTCCATGATTCCGGGCTTTCTCAAGCAGTGCGGATATGAGGGGAACTGTTTTTTCCGCCTGAGGCACAGTCAGCTTGCCTTTTTCCCTGACAAAGTCGTTTTGCATATCAGCAATGACAAGCGCCGTCTCTTGGGACGGCAGATGAATCTCGTCTTTGTAAGGAATATCGGGAACCTCAACCTGTTTTCCGGGAATAAATTCATTGGACATCTGATCCTCCTTTCACGTGCATTATAACTTTGAAAATAAATATTCCATGTCATCTTGAGGAGCGAAGCGACGTAAGGATCTTGGGCTGCTTCGCTTTATGAATCGGTGCCGTCTTTCCTGCCGAAGCAGCCCAAGATCGTTGCGTCCTGCTCCCGCAGGCCTTAGGATGACATGCCGGATTATCTCGAGCCGTGAATAATTCAGGTTCATAAACATAACCCTGTATTATTACTATATCGCGATATTAGGGATTAAAGCAAAAATCAACCGGTTAAATTTAGCTTTTAACCTCATTCGTTTCATTTTATAATCAATGACTCATGGCGGCTTCGCCGCCCGCAGCAAATAAAAAGGAATCCATATGTCATTCCCGGAGTGAAGCGACGGTAATCTTAGAGTGCTTCGTCAGGCAGGTGGTATCCTGGCGGATCGTTTTGAATGAATAAATTAAAAAATAATCTGTATGAGAGGTGAAATCACAATGAAACGGATCATATTTTTAGTATTATTGATCAATCTTTCCCTTTTTTCTGCTCAGTCTAATGACTGGGAAAATCCTGAGATCATTGGAATAAATAAGCTGCCGCCGCATGCGACGGCCATGGTTTATCCCGATATGCAATCGGCGCTCCATTGCCCGCGGGAAGGATCGCCTTTTTATACATCCCTGAACGGGTTATGGATATTCAATTGGGTGGAAAAGCCGGCGGACCGCCCATTGGATTTTTTCCGGACGGATTACGATGTTTCCTGCTGGGATGACATCACGGTGCCGTCTAATTGGCAGCTGCAGGGATACGGGACTCCAATATATCTGAATCATCCATATCCTTTCATTAAAAACCCGCCTTATATCCAGGACCATTATAATCCGGTTGGTTCTTACCGAAAGAAATTTTCAGTTCCTACCCATTGGAAAGACCGCCGAATTGTTCTGCATTTCGACGGGGTTGAATCGGCCTTTTATCTTTGGATAAACGGAGAAAAAATCGGATACAGCCAGGGAAGCCGGACGCCGGCGGAATTCGATATCACCCCATATATAAGGGACGGCCGCAATCTGATAGCAGCGGAAGTCTATCGCTGGTCGGATGGATCTTATCTGGAATGCCAGGACTTTTGGCGGCTGTCCGGAATTTTCCGGGATGTGTATCTTTATTCCCCACCGCTGCTCCATATCCGGGATTTTGAAGCCGTCCCGGATTTGGATGATCATTATGAGCATGCGGTTTTAAATATCAAGGCACGGATTAAAAATGATATGACCGCGGCCGGAGCCGCAGAGCTGGAAATGTCCCTGCTGAACGCTGATCTGGAACCGGTTGGGAGGCAGCCTTTTTATAAACGGGACATTGGATCGATTCCTGCAGGGGAGGAAAATCTTGTAACGGCCGGAATGAAGATGTCATCGCCGCTTAAATGGTCTGCGGAAACGCCCCATTTATATCACCTGGTCTTGATCCTTAACGATTCTTCCGGGAAAACTCTGGAAGCGCAAACCTGCCGGGTCGGTTTCCGCGAAGTGGAGATTCGAGGAGGGCAGCTGCTTGTTAACGGCAAGCCGGTTTTTCTGAAAGGGGTCAACCGCCACGAACATGATCCGGTGACCGGGCATTATGTCAGCACGGAATCCATTCGCACCATGACCTGGCACGGCCGGGGCCCGCATGAATCGTATTGGGACCGCAAATCATCCGCGGCTGTGGGGGTGTACTCCGGTTCTGTTTTGTCCCTCATCCATCCGTATATCCGTCCCCAGGAGGCAGGAAACCGGACGGATGTGCGTTGGGCAGCTTGGACCGACGAAAAGGGGAGAGGTTTATTGGTGACAGGACAGCCTTTACTTAATATCAGCGTCTGGCCGTTCACAATGAGGGCTTTGGAGCGGGCGGTGCATACCTTTGAACTGCATTCCGAAAGAAATCTGACTTTAAATATTGATTGGAAGCAAATGGGCGTCGGCGGCGATAATTCCTGGGGTGCTTGTCCGCACCCCGAATATATTCTTCCGCCGATGTCTTATAACTATAGTTTCCGGATTACGCCTTTGACGGGAGACGAAGAATCATTGAATGCCTTAGCAAAGCAAAGGTATGATTGAAAGAGTAAAGAATGAAAAGAAATCAAAAATCAAAAAAATAATGCTAAAGCTGACTGTGTTCTACAGAGTATATAAATTAAGATAATGGACTGAATAGACTGAACAGACTTAGATAGACTTAAAGGACAGTATAATCCGGTGCCGCTGGAATGAGAAAGAAGGTTCTCCGGGTATTTGAAATCGTAAGCCGCCGGGTACAAATTCTCCGCCTTGAACGTCCGCGATTTGACCGTTTCCTGAAGTTTTAAGAAAATATTCCTTTCCGGTCAAACCTTCAACTTCAAGAATAAGATGATCATTTTGTTTGTCCATAGAGATGATCTTCAAGCCATGATCAGGATATCCCAAAGGAGTATCCGGGACCGGAGCAATAATTTCAAATCCGGGCTTGAACCGGACTTCAACTTCCAGTTTCTTCTCAGCGGGGATATGGATTATCGGCTGTACGGTCTGCGGTCCGTTGATAACATCATAATCCCGGATTTCGCCATTGACTGTCATTTGTTCAACTTGCGCCAACGGTCCCAACACCGGTCCGAATTGGAGAGTATATCCTTCGGCGCGGTCCGATTTAACCTGAATGTGGATGTCTTCAAGCCCGCGCTGATAGTCGAAATCAAAAGCGGCGTTTCCGGTTTTAAAGTTTTCTATCTCAATCTGGTCCCAATCAGCTGGAAATTGAGGCATAAAGCAGACTGTTTTTTGCAATGCGTTTCCCTCTAAACCGGCCAGGCCCCTGATGGCGGGAAGAGTGACTCCTGCACTGGAAAAACCCTGATGCGGAACCGCTTCCTGCGGCCAGGTGAAGAGATCCCCCGAGAAGACTTCGGTAATAGAGCCGAGGGCATGGTCAAAGGTATGCCGGCAGGTGGCCTGCAGCAGGGGATAGGCATTAAGCGGCAGATAGTGCTTATATAAAGCTGCCGTGACCCAGCTGCTTAAAAACGGCCAGACGGCGCCGTAATTATAATTCAGCGGCTGAAAATACCGGCTGTGTTTGGAAATGCTGCGGATACCCCAGTCGGTGGTTAATTCAGCGGCGCCGAGTTTTTCCAGTGAATCCCGGCTTTTTTCGGGTTCGCCCAGTTTCCACATCAGGCCGACGGCATTCCAGGGGGATATTTCCCGGACATGTTCATTTTCTTCATTGAAAGCATAGGCATAAAATTTTTGCTGCGGATTCCAGAATTTTTCCCGGAAGGCTTTTTGCGCCTTATCATAAACTTCAGCGGCTTTATCCGCATAATGCTTTTTCCCTGCGGTTTCAGCCAGAACAGACATTGCATAGGAGGCTCTCACCCAAACGGCACCCAGATAAATATCGGTTTCTATGCCGGTCAGTTCTCCATATTCCAAGGCTCCCAGACCCGCGGCCCGGTTATCCATCAATCCATCCCGGTTTTTATCCGTACGGAGGCACCACTCGAAAGCCTTCCGCAGGGAATCCCAGCTTTCCCGAATGAATTCCTTATCACCGGAAAAACGCAGATAATCAAACATGGCGGCAATGTAGTAAGGAGTCGTATCTCCGTGAATATACCCATAAGGATAATCTTGCCACCAATCGATATATCCCTCAGCCTGGGACAATTCATGCGCCATTTTCCCGTCTTTTCGCTGCCACTTCTGAGTGAAAGCGAGTAATGTTTTCACCGTATTATGAGCGCCGTATGCGGATATACTGAAGGAATTGATATATGTGTCTCCGCCGAAAAACCAGCCGAATCCGGGCCGGCCGCCGCTTCCGGCGGCTCCCAAACCTGCCACCATACCCATTCCAAGATCGGGGTGATCCACGATCAATTGATCAAAGGCAATTTTGGCCCATTCCAAAGCGAGGTTCACTGTTTTATCCGGGGTTCGCATACGCAGGGTGCTGCTCCGAAGCTCTTCATAATGGTCAACATTATGCAGGTAAAAGCCCTCCGGGTCTGCCAGGAGATTTTTATAGCCGGCTTCGATGTCCTTTCTCTCTCCTTTGCCCCCGGCTAGGATAATCGGAATAAAGCGCTGCCGGTATCCATCCGGATTATTTATTTCAATTTTAAATTCATTGGGAGAATCCGACAGCATGTGAGCCGGAGTATAAGACATTCCGGATGCCATGGGTGATCCGACCATGGCGTGATTGCGGCGGGTTGGTTCGGAGATGAGATAAGCTTTGAGCTCTTCATTCCAAAAGGCATACTGGCCGCCGATGCCGGCCGGCCACATCGGCTGCAGTTCGGGAATAAATCCGCAGACGATGGTTAATGGAACGTTGGACAATACCTGCAGCAGGATAATGGCACCGGCTTTTTTTACAGGAGTGAAATACACAGCTTTGACCGTGAACGATTGATAAGAATATATCAGAACCGCCGCTTCCGGAGTGATAGTAACGGTATGCACGATATCCCGGCTTTGAATGGGACGAGTGGAGGTGCCGGTTAAAAATGAAAACTCAAAATTCCGGACCAGTTTTAGTGGATAGGCCCACGCCTCAAATGAGCCGCCTTCATCCGCCAGCAACGCAAACTTTCGCCCTGCTTTGATAAAAGGTGTGCCGGGCTGGGCCGGGCTGACCAAAGTCAGGTCATTTTTATTTAAGGGGAAAACGGGAATCGTTCCGTCTCTTTCTTTTCCGGCCTCAGCCGGAAGTAAGGCCGAAAACATTAATGTCAGACTGATTATAAAACACATTTTTTTCATATTATCCCCTCGGTTTAAACAAAATCAGCATCGGAAAGATTTTATCACATTAAGAAAGCCGCATAAACACCATACCTGGATCAGCAGGCAGCTTGATATGATACCGGACAGACCTTAGCTTTCATATCTTTATTATAACCGCCGGCATTTCCCTCGGATCGACTCTTCTGACTGTCAATTTTCAAATTGTCCGGGAGATTTTAGCGGATCCCATGCGTTCGCCGCGATACGAATAATCACGAGATCCTTTCCGCTCACTTTGTTTGTCATTCCAAAAATTCTTTTATCCTGATTATCAATATTATATAATTCAACTCGAACGGGAAAATAAACAAAAATGTCCAAGGGTAATTTGAAAACAATCCTTCTGGTTGAAGATGAAGCCATCATTGCTGTGGCGGAGAAGATAACACTGGAAGCATTTGGGTATAGAGTTGTCACGACCGGGTCCGGAGAACAAGCTTTGGATATTGTCGAAAAGAACCCCCATATTGATCTCATATTGATGGATATTAACCTGGGGAAGGGAATCAGCGGGACGGAAGCTGCGACGCAAATACTTAAAAAACATGACATCCCGCTGATTTTTTTATCCGGGCACACTGAACGCGACGTCGTAGAAAAAACCGAAGGTATCACTTCTTATGGTTATATAGTCAAAGATTCCGGAGAACAGGTCATGCATGCCTCTATCAAGATGGCCTTCAAGCTGTTTGAGGCTAAAATGAAGGCACAGGAAAAAGAAAAGCAGCTGCAGAGAAACGAACGGAAATACCGGACACTTTTTGAAAACATGGCCCAGGGGGTTTTCTATCAGAGAGCGGATGGACAGATCATTGACTCAAATCCGGCGGCTCTGAAGATGTTCGGATTAGACAGGGAAAATTTTATCGGCAGAACTTCAACGGATTTGAGATGGAAGGTTATTAAAGAAGATGAAACACTTATTCCCAGTGAAGAGCATCCATCAAAATTGGCGCTGCGGACAGGGAAGCCGGTGCGTAATAAAATGATTGCTGTCTACAATCCGCAAAAACAGGAATATGTTTGGCTGGCGGTTAATGCTATTCCACAGTTCAAGGCGGAGCAAGACAAACCATTTCAGGTTTTTGTGACCATGCATGATATTACACCGCTTAAGCGCATGGAGGATTTGCTGCAATTAGAAAAAGAAAAAGCCCAGAGCTATCTGGACTTAGCCGGGACCATGATTCTTGTGCTTGACGGGGACGGGAATATCAGCCGGATTAACGCAAAAGGCTGCAAGATATTGGGATATAAAGAGGAAGAAATAATCGGCAGGAATTGGTTTGATAGTTTTATTCCGAAAACCCTCCGAAAAGAGATTAAAACCGTTTTTAAAAAAATATTGGAAGGTGAAGATATCGGCCCATACGAATATGTGGATGAACATAAGATTTTGACGGCAGCAGGGGAAGAGAAATTGATTTTATGGCATAATGCCATTCTCAGGGATACTAACGGAGAAATCACCGGGACCATTTCTTCAGGAGAAGATGTCACAAAATGGGTTGAAGCCCAGGAGTTAATGCGTCTCAACGAAGAAAAATACCGGGCGCTTTATGATAACGCACCCTTACCTTATCAGTCTCTGGACGAAGAGGGGTGTTTTATGGATGTCAATCCAGCTTGGCTGAAAACCCTTGGATATATTAAGGAAGAAGTCATCGGCAGGAATTTTTTCGCATTTCTGCACCGGGACTACAAATCTAATTTCAATAGAAGTTTTGCTGAATTTAAGCGAATCGGGTATGTGCATGATGTCCAATTTAAAATCCGGCATAAAAACGGACATTATTTGGATGTTTCTTTTGAAGGGATTGCTGGATTTTATCCGGATGGGCGTTTCCGTCAGACTTACTGTGTATTCCAGGATATCACCGGTAGAAAAAGAGCAGAAAAAGCACTTCAAAAAAGTGAAGAACGCTACCGGGAGATCTATAACAAAACCCCTGTTATGTTGCATTCAATTGGACCTGACGGACGGTTGATAAGTGTCAGTGATTTTTGGCTGAAAACCCTTGGTTATGAAAGAGATGAGGTGATTGGACGAAAAAATATTGATTTCCTCACTGAAAAATCGAGGCGATATGCCCTAGAAGTAAGCTTGCCGAAATTTTTTAAGACTGGGGTTGCTTGGAATACTCCGTACCAGGTTGTCAAAAAAAACGGGGAAGTCAGAGATATCTTATTGTCTGCCATAAGCGAGCGGGATGAATCCGGCAATGTTGAAAGGTCTTTAGCTGTTCTGAACGATATAACTGAACAAAAAAGAGCTGAAGAAGCTTATCGAACTTTGGTCGAACATTCTCTGCAGGGTTTATGCATAATCCAGGATGGCCGGGTTGCTTTTGCAAATACAGCCTTAGCGGGTATGTTCGGATACACAACTGAAGAGCTAACTGCCATGACACCGGAACAACTTGCGCAATCCTTTATGGATGAAGGGCGGGATTTCATTCGGCAGCAGGCCGATGCCAGGGAAAAGCAACAGCCCGTAAAAGAACACTATAAAATTCAGGTGTATACAAAAGACAGGAAATTGCGCTGGACGGAACAATTTGTAAGTTCCATAATCTATCAGGGAAAGCCGGCATTGCAGATCGCTGTTATAGATATAACTGATCGGAAGCGAACAGAGGAAAGCATCCAATCATTATTGCGGGAAAAAGATCTTTTATTGAAAGAAGTGCATCACCGAATAAAAAACAACTTTTCTTTTATGGAAAGTTTTCTTTCTATCCAGAAAAAATATATTGAGAGCGGAGAAACTGAAGCGGCTTTGCAGACCGCAGTCAGCCGGGTTTCCAGCATGCGCGTTCTCTATGATAAACTATTGCAGGCCTCTGATTATAAAGAAGCTTCAGCAGAAGATTATTTGACGGATTTAATTGATACGATCATTGCTTTGTTTCCTCATAGAGCAACTATACACATTGAAAAAGATATTGAAAAAACAGCACTTTCTCCAAAAACATTATTTCCCCTTGGAATTATCATCAATGAGCTTCTCACTAATATAATGAAATATGCATTCAAAGAAGATCAGGGTGGCAAAGTGAATGTAATTTTAAAGAAAAAAGGGCGCCGGTTTCAGCTTGTTATTCAAGATAATGGGCGTGGATTTCCAGAAGGTTTTAATATTGAGCACACCAATGGCTTTGGCTTGACGCTGGTCAAAATGCTCAGCCGGCAACTGCAGGGCAGTTTTAAAATAGAAAAAGAAGAAGGAACAAAAAGCATTCTCGAATTTAATATCCAAAAATAATTCAGGCCGGACCGCAGCAGAACATGAGATCCAAAATCGACAGCCTTTTTAGAAAAGGTCCCCAAAATTGCGGATATTGCGGCGGATCGTAGCGGAGAAAACAAATCCGGATTTTTTCCTTTTGAAACGGCTGCCAATCAACCGCCTTTCGGGAGAAATAGGGCATGAGAACTTCATCGGCGCCGGATTCTTTAGCCAGAGAAACCAGCAGGCCGGCCGTGCCGAATCCGGCGTTTTTAAGGAACTGACGGCGGTTCATTATTTCTTATTGATCTTTTTCTTTTGGCTCCTCAATTTCATTTTTGTAATAATCGCACCATGTCCGGCGGCCTGCAGCGTCCGATTGAAAGCAGAGATTGTTTCATTGATAAGCTGCTCATATTCCTGCCGGACGGTATCCAGCCTTTGGCTCAGCAGATCATACACCTCCAGCTGCTGTTCGGTGGGGCCGTAATCCTGCGTATTGCGGATATCTCCGGGGCCGGTTCCGATCTCACCTGAGAACCATTGGAGCTTGGAGTACAGCTTCATCTCTTCCATTTGTTTATCCATCCATTCCAGCCGGCTGATCATGGTGACGACTTCATTGATGTGCTGAACCGTGTCTTCCCAGAGCTGCACCATCACTTTGATATCTTCTTTGGTCCCATGGGAGTTCGGATCTTTACGAACTTCAAGCTCTCGGATGTATTCTTTTCCGCCTGCTGTGAGTTTAACCGTATAGATACCCTGGGCGGCCAGAACACCGGCTTGCGGCGCGCCGATGCCCCAGTGGGGAACCGGTCGGGTGTCGTGTCCGTTGAATCTTTTTTCCTCCCATACGTGGGGATGAAAATCCGGCGTGGTGCGCAGTTCTATCTGCTTTAAGGGCTCGTGCCGCAGGTCCCGCCAGACCCGGTTAAGTCCTTCATCGGCGGAGCCGCGCAGAGACCGGATTTTGCGGCCGCTTTCATCGAATATTTCAATTTGGACCAGGTGGCCGGGGTCATCTTTCAGATAATAGTTGATGGACGCCCCGTATGGAGCCCGGCGTATGCGGCTCTGGTCATTCGGCGGCATGACCACCCGCTGGCGTGCTTTAAAGCGGTAAGCCGGCCGTGGTTTTAAAAGGTGTGCATTTGATTGTTTGACTTCCGGTGTCATTTGCTGCAGGGGAGTGACATCATCCATGATCCAGATACCCCGCCCGTTGGTGGACACCACCAGGGCATTGAAGTGCTCTTGAAACGCGATCCAGGTAATACAGGCATGGGGAAGATTGGCTTGCAGTGATTCCCAGCTCGCACCGTCGTCATAGGATACATAGACGGCATTGGCCGTTCCAGCATAAAGCAGGCCTTTTCGGACCGGATCTTCCTTAATCGCACTGGTATAGCTGAGGACAGACCGGGGAATGCCTGCATCGATGCGGGTCCAGGTTTTCCCGGCATCGGTTGATTTGTAAATACCATCACCGATAAGCACATTTGACCGAATAAAGGGCTCTCCGGTTCCGACCCAAACCTGGTTGGAATCAGAAGGAGCAATAGCCAGGGAACCGATAGATTGACTGGACTGCTTATCAAAGACCGGATCCCAGTTGGTTCCGCCGTCAGTGGATTTCCACCCTCCGCCGGCACAAGCGCCTGCATAATAAACATTCAGATCATTGGAGTCGCAGACAACTGCACTGATCTGAATGTTTATTATGCAGGCGCTTGTG
>CAYRTV010000003.1:2170-22823 GCA_964427225.1 uncultured Eubacteriales bacterium | reverse complement strand
GGAAGGTATTTCAGGATAGGCCTTTCCAGAATATCATATAAATCCTTGCTGAACATCCAGGCGGGAATGACAGCCAGCACTACGGCCACAAAGGAATAAAAAATGCGCTTACGGAGCTCCTCAAGGTGCTCCAGAAAGGTCATTTCGTCAGGAGTTTTTTTCGCCTTCCCCATTGTCGTCAAATTTCCCGTAGATCGCTTCCGCTGATGGGGAGGAAGGGCCGGAGGCTTTCTTTTCTCCGGATTGGGACGCCGAAGCTTTTGCTTCGGTGCCGGGCTTTTCTTCCTGATCCCGTGTTTCTTCCCGGCTGCTGGAAGGGGCCGTGTAAGGGTCTTTTTTCTGTTTGTCTTTATCTTTATCCGTATCGATGCCGAAACGCGTATTTCTTACATCGTCGAAATCTTTTTTGATGTTCCGGAACTCATCCGCTTGAATCTCATCTTCGATCCGTCCTTTGATTTCATCGGATGTCTTGCGGAATTCCCGCATGGCCTTGCCGATGGAGCGGCCCACTTCTGGAAGTTTTTTAGGCCCGAATACAAGCAGAGCGATGATGAGGATGATCATGAGTTCCGGGAAGCCGATGCTGCCAAACATATTTTTCTTTCCTATGGATTAATGCTATCGAAATATAACCCTTTGCAGGATATAAGTCAATCCCTCTCTCAGGGAAAGAGGTCTCATCTTTACAACCGGCGAAGCCTTTGATAATATCATAGCATAAAAATTGACCAGGTTAACCATGGCTAAAAAAATATTCCTTTCCATCACAATTGTCTTCCTGGGGTTGAATCTTTATCTCTGGCAGCAGGACTCCTGGTCCCAGGGATTAAAAAAGATTTCGGAAATGGTTTCCATTATTGAATCTCAGTATCACCGGAAGGTCGATCAGGAAGACTTGGTGTTTTCCACAATAAAGGGCATGATGCCGACTTTGGATCCGCATTCCTATTTTCTGGATCCCACCGATCTCCCTACCATGCAGGAGGAATATAAAGGAAAATACCACGGCCTTGGGATCATGATTCAGAAACACGGAGAAAACTTGATGGTGATCTCTCCAATTGAAGGAACCCCCGCTTACCGGCTGGGTATCCGGCCCGGAGATATTATCTCACATATTGAAGGCGAATCCTCCAAGCCCATTTCAAGTACCGAAGCCATGAAAAAACTGCGGGGCCCGGAAGGCTCGGAAGTAACCATCACTATTAAGCGGGGAGGGATGGATCCCTTTGACTTGACCATTACCCGGGCGGAGATTCCGCTGCACAGTGTTCCCTACGCTTTTATCCTCCAGGATGATATCGGTTACATTTTCATCCGGAATTTCGCTCAAACAACCACGCGCGAGTTCAAAGATAAGATGGAAGCACTCACAAAACAGGGAATGAAAAAGCTGATCCTGGATTTCCGCGGTAACGGCGGCGGCACGTTCATCCAGTCCCTGGAAATAGCTGATATGTTCCTTAAAGAGGGGGTCGGTATTGTATCCATCAAAGGACGACGGGAATATTACAGCAAGGATTTTTACGCCCACCGGGAAAGCGAATATGAGGAAATCCCACTGGTCATTCTGATCAACCGGGGCAGCGCCTCCGCCCCTGAAATTGTCAGCGGAGCTGTGCAGGACAACGACCGGGGCCTGATCGTCGGAGAAACCTCGTGGGGCAAAGGCCTGGTCCAGACTGTTTTCCCGCTGGCGGAAAATGCCGCCCTGGCTTTGACCACCGCCCGCTATTATACTCCAAGCGGCCGGTCCATTCAGCGGGATTATTCCCACCTTGAAGATTATTATCTGGCCCGTGAAGTTCCCGAAGATGAGCGGGAAGTGACCCATACGGTCGGCGGCCGCGAGGTCATGGGGCAGGGCGGGATCACGCCCGATGTTTATATTGACATGGACTATCAAAGGATCACCGTCCGCATGCTGGCGCGGGGACTCTTTTTTGCCTATGCCCGGGCCTTTGCGGATAAAGAAACCCCGCTGTCGCATAAATACCTTTTTCCGGAACCGGCAACGGAAAAGGCCGCCGGGGAAATACCGTTGACTCCGGATATCAACATGGATGGCCGGTTTTTAGAGGACTTTGAACGTTTCTTGAAAACAGAAGAATTTGAATATGAAGAGGCGGATTTCCAGGCTGCCTCGGAACAGCTGAAACGCGAGCTGCGCCGGGAAGTTGTAGGGGCGATTTTCGGTGTGGATGCCGGAACCAAAGCGGGCCGCCAGATCGATCCCATAGTTTTGAAGGCCATTGAGTCATTTCCCCAAGCAGTGGCAATGATTCAGCCGCCTGAACTGCCCTGATGCGGGGCGTCGTGTTCATTTCGCTCGCGTTCCAAGCATTCTCCCCTTTGTCATCCTGAAGCATGCGGCAGCAATCTCTATATTTTTTTAGTAATAGTTCAGGATAATTGATATAATTAACCCGCTGAAAAAAATCGGGAGGCAAGTATGAATATCGCGCTGGCTTCAGATCATGCCGGATTTGAGCTTAAGCAGGGAATTGCGCAATTTCTTCGGGAAAAAGGATTTTTGCATCATGATTTCGGCAGCAAGCCCGGAGAAAAAGTCGATTATGTGGATTTCGGCGTTAAAGCGGTTCAAGCCATAGTCAGCGGAGGTTATGACCGGGGCATCCTGGTCTGCGGCACGGGCATCGGAATGTCTTTGGTCGCCAATAAATTCAAAGGGATACGGGCGGCTTTATGCTGCGATGAGTATATGGCCCGCATGAGCCGTCAGCACAATAATTCCAACTGCCTAACTTTGGGGGGACGCATCCTTCCCTTGGATGAAGCCTTGCTTATTGTCGAAACCTGGCTGAAAGAAGGGTTTGAAGGCGACCGGCATGCAAGGAGGCTGGAAAAAATGGCTGCATTGGAGGATATTAATTTCAAATCCATATAAACCGGATTTTAGGAGAGTAAAGAATGGCATCATTTCTTGAGAAAGTTCAGTCACTGGCCACCCGGCTGGAAGCCAACAACACCTGGCGCCAGCATGAGTGCATTAATTTAATACCTTCCGAGGCCACGCCCTCGCTGCTGGTGAAAATGTGTGAAATTTCCGATCCCTCCGGACGTTATGCCGAACATCGCACCATGAAGGGAGAGGAAGTCTATTTTTACCAGGGGATTGATTTTATTTCGGATGTGGAAAAAGAAGCTAAAGCCGAGCTGAAAAAGTACTTCAACTGCAGTGAAGTGGAATTGCGGACTATCAGCGGGCAGATGGCGAATGAAGTTGTCTTCAAAGGAATGGTGAAATTCATTAACCGCGGCCGCGAAGAAGGCCAGCCTATGCGGAAAATGCGCCTGGTGATGAACAATGACCTGAACAAAGGCGGCCATTTGAGTTCTCAGCCGATGGGCGCGCTGTTTAATTTTGTGGCGGAAGACCCAGAAACAGGAAAAGAGAAAGTGGTGAATTTTCCGGTTCAAAAAGACAATCCGTACAAGGCTGATCTCGAACAGCTGGCCGATTTACTGAAACAGCACAATCCGGAGCTGCTGGTGTTCGGGAAAAGTATGTTTATTTACCGGGAACCGGTGAAATTTGTTTCCGATCTCGTGCAGGATTGGGATAATCCGCCTGTAATCATGTTTGACATGGCTCATGTTCTCGGCCTCTACGGCGCCTTTCAGAAGCCCCTGGCCGAAGGCGCAGATTTGATAACCGGCAGTACTCATAAAACCTTTTTCGGGCCGCAGCGAGGCCTCATTGCCGGCAATTTACCTAAAGGTTCGCCTCTTCGCAAACTGTGGCTGGATATCAAAAGCCGCGCTTTCCCGGGCTCGACCAGCAACCATCATCTCGGCACCCTGGTGGGTTTATTGATGGCCGCTTATGAAATGAATGAATTCAGGCAGGAATACCAGCAGACGGTATGTGCCAATGCCAAGAATTTTGCCGTATCACTTGCTGATAAGGGCATTTCGGTTGAAGGCGACCCTTCCGATAGTTATACAGAAACCCACCAGGTTCTTATCCGGATTGACAAGTATGGGAACGGAATGGAAGTCGCCCGTACTTTGGAGGAGAACAATATTATCACCAATTATCAGGCGCTGCCGGATGATGAAACCTTTCTTGAGCCGAGCGGAATCCGCATGGGGGTTCAGGAAATGACCCGGTTCGGAATGGGAGCCGAAGATTTTGACACGCTGGCCGGGCTGATCGCTGATGTGCTCATCAATAAGAAGAATGTCAAGACCGAAGTGCTGAAATTCCGGCAGAATTTTAAAGAAATGCAGTTCACTCTTCCGGCTCAAGCCGGTGTGCCCATCGCCGCCCGGATTATGCGCCGCATCGCTCCTTCCTCCGGTTTTGCGGACATGTTCGCGGAAAATTTGCAGAAATTTATGGAGGAGTAAGCCAAAAACAGGGAGTTGAACAATGAAAGTGATGGTCATAGGTTCCGGAGGCCGGGAACACGCCCTGGTCTGGAAATTATCGCAAAGCCCCAAAGTCGACAGGGTTTATTGCGCTCCCGGGAATGCGGGAACAGCGCAGCTGGGGGGCAATGTTCCCATTCCGGCGGAAGATATTAAAGGCCTCAAACAATTTGCAGCTCAGGAAAAAATTGAACTTACAGTCGTAGGGCCGGAAGCCCCCTTGACCATGGGGATCGTGGATGAATTTGAAGAATCGGGATTGACCGCCTTCGGGCCCTATAAAATGGCGGCGGAATTGGAAGGCAGTAAAATATTCGCGAAGCAATTTATGGAACGCCATAAGATTCCCTCCGCCCGCTACCGGATTGCCAAATCTTCGGATGAAGCCAGACAAATCATCAAATCTGCGCCTTTCCCATACCCGGTTGTCATCAAAGCGGATGGGTTGGCTGCGGGAAAAGGTGTGATGATCTGTAAAAATCAAATTCAAACGGAAGCAGCCATTCGGACCATAATGGAAGACAAAAAGTTCGGAGACGCCGGAGATAAAATCATCATCGAGGAGTTCCTTCGCGGCAAGGAAGCTTCCTTCATTGTCATCTCCGATGGAGTAAAGGTGGTTCCTTTTGTCACAACGATGGACCATAAGGCTGTCTATGAGGGCGACCATGGCCCCAACACAGGCGGCATGGGCGCCATTTCGCCGTCTCCCTTCATCAACCGGGAAATGTTCAACGAAGTGGTCAAAACCATTATCTTTCCGACCGTAACCCGGATGCTGGAAGAAGGCCGAAAATATAAAGGGGTCCTGTATGCAGGCTTGATGCTGACCAAGGACGGACCGAAAGTGCTGGAGTATAACTGCCGTTTTGGTGATCCGGAGACCCAGCCGCAGATGCTTCGGCTGGAAACGGATTTGGTGGATATCATTATGGCTGTGCTGGAAGAAAACATCCTGGAGCAGGATATTCGATGGACTCAGAAATCATCTGCCTGCGTGGTGCTGGCTTCAGGTGGATATCCCCTGAAGTACGAAAAGGGAAAAGAGATAAAGGGACTTGACGCCGCTCAGGAAATGGAGGGCATCACCCTTTTTCATGCCGGAACCCGTATAGAGGACGGCAGCGTGTTTACATCCGGCGGACGGGTGTTGAATGTCTGTGGATGTGAAGAGAATTTGCCGCAGACGATGGGAAAAATCTATGCCGCCATAGAAAAAATTGAATTTGAAGGCATGCATTACCGTAAAGATATCGGAACCGCAAAAGGAAAGGAGGATTCATGAAAGTCGCCATATTTATCGGAAGCGCCTCTGATTTTGATGTTGTGAAGGGAGGCCTGGATATGCTGAAAAAATTCAATGTTCCCTTTGCTCTGGAAGTCAGCTCGGCTCACCGTACACCTGAAAGAACCTTAAGCCTGGTCAAACAGATGGAGCGGGACGGAGCTGAAATCTTCATATCGGTCGCGGGGAAGGCCGCCCATCTGGGCGGAGTTATCGCTGCCCACACAACAAAACCGGTTATCGGTGTTCCCGTCGGAAGCGCTACTTTGAATGGAATGGACGCACTGCTGTCGACCGTTCAAATGCCCCGCGGAGTCCCGGTGGCCTGCATGGGAGTAGGAAAGTCCGGTGCGGTCAATGCCGCTCTCTTGTGCGTTCAGATCCTGGCTCTGCAGGACAAAAACCTGGCAGACAAACTGAGCCAATTCCGGTTGGATATGGCCGGTGAGGTTGAAAAAAGCTCGGAAGAGGTGAAAGCCAAGATATGACCTCTTTCTCGGTCCGGAGTTTTGGATGCCGGGCCAACCAGGCGGAAGCGTTTGCCTGGACTGAAACCCTGCAGCAGCACGGATTGAATTATGAGCCCGATTACCATCAATCCGATCTGCTTCTCATCAATACATGTACGGTCACATCCCGGGCAGATGCGGATGCCCGCCGGTTTATCCGCAAGGCCGCCAGGGAAAAATCGGAACTGCGGATTGTGGTAACCGGATGCATGGTGGAGCGGATGCCGGACCGGTTTTTGAATGATTCCAGGATTTGGCGGGTGTATTCCAACCAAGAGAAAGCACGGTTGGCCGGAGAGCTGGCCAAGGAATTTCAATCCGGTTCGCCGGCAGCATACCAGCCGTTCCGGTCCCGTCCTCCGGTCAAAATTCAGGATGGTTGCGATTACCAGTGCAGCTTCTGCATTGTACCGAGTGTAAGAGGGAAAAGTGTCAGCGTGTCCCCGGATGAAGTCATAAACCGGATTAGGGATTTAGTGAGGCAAGGCTTTAAGGAAGTCGTTCTGACCGGTGTGCATATCAATCTTTACGGCAGGGATCTGGAAGATCAGGTCACATTCACCAGCCTGCTTCGGAAATGTGCGTTGATCCCCGGGTTGGACATGATTCGTTTGAGTTCGCTTGATCCCCGCTTCATGAATGAGGAATTTGTGGATTTCATTACATCCACCGCTTTGGTGTGCCCTCATTTTCACTTATCCCTCCAGCACGGGGCGGATTCAGTGATTGCCCGAATGGGCAGGAAAATCACAACGCAGCGTTACCGGGAATTGCTGGAGAAAATCCGCGGGGGGCGTCCGGATGCATCCCTCGGGGCGGATATGATAGTCGGTTTTCCCGGTGAGTCCGAAGAAGAATTTGAGCGGATGGCCGGTTTCATTATAGAATCACCCTTGAATTACCTGCATGTTTTTTCGTATTCTCCGCGCCCCGGAACCCCGGCTGCCCGCTGGAAAAGAGTGAAGCCTGAAATTGCCAAACAGCGTTCAGTCAGGCTGAGGAAAATATCCAAGAAAAAAAACACCGCTTTTCGCCGCAAGTTCATTGGACGGGTCATGGATGCGGTGGTGGTGAGGAAAACGCGCAAAGGAATCCAGGCTGTCACTCCAAACTATATTGATGTGGAGATTGCCGGAGTTCAAGCGGAACCGGGTGATGATATCAAAGTGTGCATTACCGCGGTCGCATCCGGCCGGGTGGAGGGGCGCAGGGAGGATGCGGCATGAAGCCCGACCGCGACTCCAACCGGATTCATAAGCTCCCCGCCGAAGTCTTTCACAAGATTGCGGCCGGAGAAGTGATCGAACGGCCGGCTTCGGTTGTCAAAGAGCTGGTGGAAAACGCCTTGGATGCCGAGGCTAAGGAAATAAGGGTTGAATTGCTGGACGGCGGCAAACGCCTCATCCGGGTCCAGGATAATGGAACTGGGATGACGCCCGGAGACGCTGCGCTGTGCTTTGAGAGTCATGCCACCAGCAAGATCATCCGCGTGGATGATCTGGACCGGATCGACACTTTAGGATTTCGGGGGGAGGCCCTGGCCAGTATCGCAGCTGTTTCACGGGTCCATCTCAAAACCACATTTAAAGGAAGTGAGGGCGGAACCTGGATTGAGAGGGAAGCGGAAAAGGTCCTACGGACGGAAGCTGCAGCTTTTCCGCAAGGAACCCGCATAGAGGTCAGAGATTTATTTTTCAATCTCCCGGCGCGAAAAAAATTCATGCGTTCGGAAAGAGCTGAGCTGTCCCGGATCGTCAAGTATTTAACCAATGCGGCACTGGCTTATCCGGACATCAGCTTTTCCCTCAAACACGGGAAGCGAAACGTCTTCTCCTATCCCGGAGTCAAAGACCTGCGGGAAAGAATTTACCAGATCTATGGTAAAGAGAGGTTGGCCAGCCTGCTTGAAGTGCGCACCAGCGAGGGGGATATCGCCATTTCCGGAATGGCCTCCCGGCCTCCTGCCGGGCGGCGAGACCGCCGTTATCAGTTTTTTTTCATCAACCGGCGGCCGGTCGGCGACAGATCGCTGCAGGCTGCGCTCAATCAGGCGTATCAGCCGTTTTTGGAGAAAAATGCGTTTGCCGAGGCTTTTTTATTTATTTCCATGCCCCCGGCGGAAGTGGATGTCAATGTCCATCCCGCCAAGTCCGAAATCCGTTTTCGGGACAGCCGCCGGATGTTCAGCCTGGTGCGAAGAGCCGTGGAACAGTCTGTTTTGCGGGAAATGGGGATTAAATCCGTGCCGGAGCCCCGCGGGAGGCGGGAGGCTCCGGAAACCGAATCATCCCGGATTGGAGAAAGTTCTCCTGCGTTCATTCCGAGACGTCGGCCTTCCGGTTCTCCACAGGAATCCGCGGACTGGTTTACACCATGGGGAAAAGAAGAAGATTCGGGCCCGGTGGTTTTAGGGCAGTACCTGGATTTTTACATCATAGCCGTGGATGAAAAAGGCCTGTTGATTATCGATCAGCACAATGCCCATGAACGGGTCCTGTTTGATCAATTTGTAAAACTGGAGCGGGAACAAAACTGGCCCCGGAAAATACCCCTGGAGCCCTTGCTGCTGGACCTGACCCCGTCTCAGAAAATAAGCCTGGAAGAAAACCGGGACAAGCTGGAGGCGGCCGGATTTCAAGTGGATGATATGGGCGGAAACAGTGTTGCCCTCAAAGAATTTCCCGAGCTCTTCACCACCCGCGAAGCAGGCGAAGTGTTTTTATCACTGCTTGAGGAAACGGCATCCAAACAGATAGAAGATAAAAAACAGTATATTCTGGCCACGATGGCCTGTAAGACCGCAATTAAGGCTGGGGAACCCCTGCAGATGAGTAAAATGCGGTATTTGGTGCAGGAACTTTTTCAAACCTCCAACCCGGGGGTTTGCCCTCACGGCCGGCCCATTACCTTGCGCATTGACCGTTCAACCATCGAAAAAGGCTTGGGACGGAAGTGATCTGCAGGGTCATCCTGAGCGAAGCGGAGGATCCCAAGCTGCTTTGTAAGGTGAAAAGTAAAAAGTAAGAAGTGAGAAGTTATCTTATTAAATCAAAAATCAAATATCAAAAATCAAAAAAAAAACAAAGAGATTTCGATTCTCTGTGGTAGTGAAAAAGCGCAATACTTTTTACAGGATGTGGCGTTTTGCGGATGGGTGAAACACATCATGTCATCCTGAGGGCTGCGCCAGCAGGCCGTGAGGATCTTATGCGGCCTCGCCGAATGGGAGGGAACGGTCTGGTTGAAACTTTTACTGAATTAAGCGATAATAATGCTCGATTTAATGGGAAATAAATGCTTTCCCGGAATCTGTTGACGGGGAGTAGCGTAGCTTGGTTAGCGCGCCTGCTTTGGGAGCAGGAGGTCGGCGGTTCAAATCCGCTCTCCCCGATTCTTTTCTTAGACGGGATCATCTGCTGCCATTTCACGGTTAAAAAAAATTGTGAAATTGTTTATAATGTCTCTTCCTTAAGACTGCCTGTGCGCGCCTGTAGCTCAGCTGGATAGAGCAGCTGCCTTCTAAGCAGCGGGCCGGGGGTTCGAGTCCTCCCAGGCGCGCCATCTTCTTTCTTTACTCTTTACTCTTCACTCTTTACTATTTATTAAATGAAGAAACGCGAGATTGCTTTTTAACTCACATTCAGTCTGATTGAGAGCGGATATTAGCAATGCCCCTATCATGAAACAGATATATAAGATTTATCTGACCGAATTTCTCAAGACTCAAAGGTATTTTCTCCCGGTCATTATTCTGTTTTTTCAGTTCCATCATCTCAGCTATACGCAGATATTCATCATATACGCTGTCAGGTCCCTATTGATTTTTCTTCTGGAGATCCCCAGCGGAGTCATAGCCGACAAATTAGGGAAAAAAACGACCCTGATCTTCGCCCGGGCCAGCCTCCTCCCTGCATTCGTCATCTTTGCGCTTGCGGATAATTTTTGGATGTTTCTCGCGGCCGCGGTCATAGAGGCATTTAATAGAGCCTTTAAGTCAGGGACGCATAAAGCCTATATTTATGATTTTCTGCGGCAGGACAGTTTTTCTGAAACGCTTAGTATAGTATATGGAAAGGGTAAATTTTGGGCCCGGATGGGCGAAGCCACGGCTGCCCTGGCCGGGGGAGTTATCGCTGCCCGGTTTGGATACCCGGCCGTGTTTTGGTTTGCCCTGGTCCCGGCGCTTTTGAATGTTATCAATGCGGTCACCTACCGGGATATTGAAGACCAGGACATTGAAGAAAAGAAGCAGGCATCATCCTTGGGGCTGAAAACATATATCAACCATATTATGGCTGCCATGGATGAAATCAAACGAAACCGCGTTGCCCAGAGACTGATCATTAATTCAGCGATCTTTGTGGGCAGCTTGAGCGCTGCCGTCAAATTTCTGCAGCCGTATATGGACCAGGCGGATGTACCGCTGGCATGGTTTGGGGTTGTGTATATGGGGATTATGGTATTGACCGCCTACGGTTCCCGCTATGCATACCGGCTGGAGCGAAGATTCAAACGGGCGAACATAGCCAATTTTACCGGCTGGGCGGCAGTGGTTCCTCTGATTATTCTGGGAACAGGATTCAATGCGCTTTCCGGAATTATTCTGTTCGTTTTTTTATATATCTTCAAACACGCCCGGCGGCCGGCTATGATCACCCAACTGAATGAGAATATTTCCAGCGGCCGGCGGGTGACGATTCTATCCGCTGATTCCTTGTTCCGCAGCTTGTTCCAGCTGACATTTTTGCCGGTGGTTGGACTCTTATCCGATAATATTTCTATTTACGCAGCCATTCTCATGATCAGCGGGATTCTCATCCTGAATCAGATTCTGTTTTTTATTCCTTCCGAAAATCGGCAAAACACAAAAAGCTGTGAATCGTGAAACGTGAATTGTGAATCGAAAAGGCTGAGCAGACTGTTTTGCAACGGCAATGCTGTTTCTGGAGTATTAAATATCGAATTTCGCATCAAAAGAGAGGGGATGGAAGAAATCAATGCTTTTTCCGTCTAAACTATGTGAACGTGATAAATAATGCGTACATTTGCTATAAAGCATCATAAATTTCAACGTTCGTTCAGCCGTGCAGCAAACAGCGCCCGGCAAATCTAAAGAAGTGAGATAGGTGTATGATGAAGAAAATGATCATGACAATCATGTTAGCGTCTTTTTTGGCTTTTACGATAAGCTGCGGGAGTTCCAGCGATAACCAATCAGAGATATCAGCGCCGGGCGGAGAAAAAACGGGAGCTCAATCAACGGATAATCCCGGCAAACCCGGTGCGAAGAGTCCGGCGGGAGAGATTGACGTTGATAAACTGGATATTCCCGAGAAAATGAAAGTGCGCATCAAATCAGGCGAGATCCCTGAAGAAAGGGTCAAGGAAATGATTGCCCGTTTTCAGCAGAGAAACAGCGCCGGGCCGGCAATTCCGGTGAGTGTGACACAAGTTGAGAGGCAGGATTTGAATTCGTATCAAGTGCTCAATGGAACGGTGGAACCTGAACGCCTGGTTGAGGTCTATTCCCGTTTATCTGCTTATGTTAAAGAAATCCTGAAAGAAGAAGGCGACTATGTCAATGAAAATGAAGTTTTGGCCCGGCTGGATGATACTGAAATCAGAATCACTTACGAGCAAGCTAAGATCCAACTTGAGCAGGCTGAATTGAGCCTTGAAGAAGCCAAACAAAACTATGAACGCAGTGTCAGTCTGAAAGAAAGGGAGCTTATCTCGGAACAGGAATATCAAACGACTGAATCCACATACAAACAAAGGCAGTTGGATTATCAGGACCGGGTAAAGAATTTTAATAATCTGGAACTTCAGCTCAACTGGACCAAGGTTCGTTCTCCTTCTGAGGGGTATGTCACTGAACGCATGATTGAAGTCGGCGGCCGCGTCAATGCCAATGAGCAGGTTTACACCATTGAGGATTTCAGCCCCCTGCTCATCCGGGTTTATGTTCCGGCCTCGGATGCGGTTTATCTGGAAAAAGGCATGCCGGCAAGAGTGACCACGGAAATCCTGGAGGGCATGATGTTTGAGGGGGATGTGAAGCTGATCAATCCCCGTCTGGATCCCAATACCGGCACAGTTAAAGTGACCGTTGAAGTCTTCGACCAAACCCGGCAGTTAAAACCGGGGATGTTCGTTGAGGTGCGGATTGCCATCGGGCAAAAAGAAAATGTTTTAGTCATCCCCCGCAGGGCCGTGGTTTATAAACAAAACCAGGCGTATGTGTTTGTCGTAAACCGGGGGCAGGCGGCTGAAAGAGAAGTCGCTTTGGGATTGGCCGAAGAAGATCAGGTGGAAGTCGTGGAAGGATTGCAGGAAGGTGATGTTGTTGTGGAAGTCGGCGTCGAGGCTCTGAAAGACGGCCAGCGAGTGGAGATTGTTTAATGAAAATAGTGAAGTTTTCCATCAACCGTCCGGTCTCAGTATTTATGTTCATGGTGGCGGCGGTTATTTTTGGGTTTATTTCCTATTCCAAGCTGAATTTGAATCTGCTGCCTAAGATATCTTATCCCACGCTGACAATCCGGACGGAGTATCCGGGAACTGCGCCTTCGGAAATTGAGAACATTATCTCCAAACCGATCGAAGAAACCGCGGGTGTGGTGGATAATGTCATTCGGATTTCTTCTGTCAGCCGGGCTGAATTAAGCGAAGTTACAGTTGAGTTTGCCTGGCATACCAATATGGATTTTGCCACTCTCAAGCTGCGGGAGAAACTGGATCTTCTGCGGCTCCCGACAGGTGCGGAAAAACCGATCATCCTCCGTTATGATCCCAATGAAGAACCGATTATGAAGCTGGGCATTACCGGTTCTTCCGATGCGGAACTGGGCCATACCCGCTATATTGCGGAAAGGGAGCTCAAGCAAGCATTGGAAAGCATCGCCGGCGTTGCCTCCGCTTCTATTTCAGGGGGGTTGGAGGATGAGATCCATATTGATATTGATGAACAGCAGCTCAGCCTGCTGAATATTCCCATAACCACCATTGCCAACCGGCTGGCCCAGGAAAATGTCAATCTGTCCGCCGGGATACTCAAGCAAAAAGACAGCCAGTATCTGGTACGCACAGTCAACCAGTTCAAGAATGTTGAGGAAATCAAAGAGATTATAGTTGAAAAACGGGATGATGTTCTGATTAAGCTCAGCAGTGTGGCGGATGTCTACCGCGGATATAAAGAACGCAAGGTTATATCGCGCATCAACGGCCGTGAAGGCATAGAGGTCGCCATCTACCGGGCGGCAGACGCCAATACAGTTAACGTCGCTAATGCTGTAAATGAAAGGCTGGCGGATATTCAAGCTGATATTTTGGGTCCGCGCGGCATGAACTATATGGTCATCACCAACCAGGCGAAATTTATTGAAAACACCATTCAGGAAGTCAAGCAGACCGCGCTTGTCGGGGGTGTTCTGGCTGTCATTGTACTGCTGTATTTTTTGAAAAATATCCGCAGCACTTTGATTATCGGCGCCGCCATTCCCATATCCGTCATCATCACATTTTTTCTGATGTATTCATTCGACATATCGCTCAATATTATTTCACTAGGAGGTCTGGCTCTCGGCATCGGCATGCTTGTGGACAACTCCATCGTGGTGCTGGAGTCTATCCAGCGGTACCGCGAGGAAGGAGCGGACCTGCGCACAGCTGCGCATGACGGAACGACGGAAGTGGCCGGAGCTGTGACCGCCTCTACGTTCACCACAGTTGCGGTTTTCTTCCCGATTGTCTTTGTGGAAGGCATTGCCGGCCAGCTCTTTAAGGATATGGCTCTAACCGTAACATTCTCATTGCTGGCCTCTCTGATAGTTTCCTTGACATTGGTGCCGATGCTTAATTCTGTTTTGCGCCGGGAAAATACCCGGGAAATCACTTCCCGCTGGCTGAAAACAATTTTTAAACCTTTGGATAAAATCTATGATAAAGCCCAGGATACATATAAAACGGCTCAGAGCCGGTCATTAAAACACCGTGCGGTCATATTTATCTCTGTTGTTCTGGTCTTTTTCTTTTCGGTCTTCCTAACCCGTTTCATGGGGCAGGAGCTGATTCCCACCATCTCCCAGGGAGAGTTTATTGTCAACATTGAATATCAGCCGGGGACACCGCTCAGCGAGAATTCCATGATTACCGCCGACATTATGGAGGAACTCAATAAATATGACGAGGTGGAAAGCGTGTATGAGCTGGTCGGCAAAGGATCCCGCGGCGGCATCTCTTTTCAGGAGGAAAGAGAAAATCTCTCGGAGATTATCGTGCGGATGGCCCCAGGTATTTTAGGAAAAAAGGAAGACCGGCTTATGGCCAGGGTGCGGGGAGATTTGAGTGATTTCCCGACTAAGGATATCAAGGTCTATAAGCCCCGGCTCTTTTCTTTTAAAGCTCCCTTGGAAGTGGTGGTCTCCGGTAATGACCTGGACCGCATCAAGGAAATTTCGGATGAACTTTTGGCCAAAGTACGGAATATCGATGGTATTATCGATCTGAAATCCAGCATGGAGGAAGGCTATCCGGAAATTCAGATTTTGTTTAACCGGGCACGCCTGGCATCCCAGAATTTGACCATCAATGCTGTGGGCACTCAGGTCCGGGATAAAATCGAGGGCAATGTGGCCACCCGTTTTATTGAGAGTGACCGGGAAGTGGACATCCGCGTCCGGCTGGGGGAGGAATACCGCGACCGGGTGGAAGAAATCAGCCGTATCCATATCCGCAACGGGTTGGACGCGATGGTGCCGATCAAATCCCTGGCCCAGATTCAAATCAAGGAAGGCCCGGCTGAAATCCGCCGTATTCTGCAGCAGAAATCGGCTGTTATCACAGGAAATCTTTCCGGTATCTCTCTGGATGAGGCGTCCGAGAAAGTGATGGCAGCCGCGGCCGAAATACCCCGGTCACCCGACTTCACCATTTATCTGGCCGGACAGAGCATGGAACAGGATGTGGCTTTTTCTTCCATGATATTTGCCATATTCCTGGCTATATTTCTGGTTTACCTGGTGATGGCATCGCAATTTGAGTCTTTCCGGAAGCCTTTTATTATCATGTTTACCATTCCGCTGGGAATCATAGGGGTTGTGTTTGTGGGATTGCTGTTCGGCATGACCATTAACGTGATCGTTTTAATCGGGCTGATCATTCTTTCCGGTATTATTGTTAATAATGCCATTGTTTTGGTCGATTATATCGGTCAGCTGCAAAAGCGCGGCATGTCTAAGCTGGAGGCCATAAAAAACGCCGCCCAAGTCAGGTGGAGACCTATTTTGATGACCACGGTCACAACCGTGCTGGCCCTGGTGCCTATGGCGCTGGACCATAACGAGGGCTTTGAAATCCGTATCCCCCTGGCCCTGACCCTGATCGGCGGCCTGATCTTCGGAACATTCCTAACCTTGGTTTTTATCCCGCTGGTTTACAGTGTTGTTGTCGGGGAAACGTCTGAAGACGAGATGGAGGAACGCGGTTTGAAAAAATTACTGAAAAAGACGGGAAGCCGTCAGCCTGAAAAACCGGAGCCGAGTGAGTCATGAATGTACCAGAATTTTCCATACGCAGACCTGTTACGGTCATTGTGGCGATGCTGATTTTTATCACCATCGGAGTTATCTCCATAACCAAATTGCCCTTGGAAATGATGCCGGATACATCTTTTCCGGGCTTGATGGTGCAAGTGCCGTATCCCTCTTCATCTCCGGAGGAAGTGGAACGCACCATCACCCGTCCGCTGGAAGACATGCTGGCCACGGTTGATGATCTCGACTCTCTTAGTTCCACTTCATCGGCATCTTCTTCCAATATTCACATGCAGTTTAAGGGCGAGACTAATATGGACCTGGCAGCCATGCAGATCCGGGATAAGATCGACCAGGTCCGCGACCAGCTGCCAGGCGACATTGAGAATATCCGCATCCGCCGGTTTTCCATGAATGACCGGCCTGTAATCAACTTCAGTCTGTCCCTGCCCGGCGACCTGGAAAATCTTTATTTTTGGTCGGAAAATTACATCCTGCAGCATCTTGAACGGATCGAGGGCGTGGCTAATGTGGATATCCGGGGGATCCGCAACAAGGTTCTGACAGTCTACTTAAAACCCGAAGTGTTTTACTCTTCTTCCATACGCATCTCCGATCTGATTAACA
This sequence comes from uncultured Eubacteriales bacterium, assembly GCA_964427225.1. Classification (GTDB taxonomy): domain Bacteria; phylum Acidobacteriota; class Aminicenantia; order Aminicenantales; family Aminicenantaceae; genus CAYRTV01. The sequence goes on along the minus strand of CAYRTV010000003.1, from coordinate 6,471 downwards.
CCATCAGCAATAACAATGTCAATATCTCCGCCGGTTATGTGGAAGATGAATCCATGCGCTATGTTGCCCGCATTCCCGGGGAATTGAAGGTGCTTGAAGAAGTGAAAAACCTTCCTGTCAACCAGCAGGGTTTGACCATCGATGATGTGGCCCGCGTGACGTATGATTATCCCCCCAAAGAAGAATTCAACCGGCTGAACGGGGATGAAACCGTTAGATTTCAAATTTACCGGGCCTCCAATGCCAATATTGTGGATGTGTCCAACGCGGTCAGAGAAACCATGGCGGAAGTTAAGGAATCCGACCCGGCGCTCAAAGATATGAATGTTATTTTTTACCGGGATCAGTCGGAAGACATCCTGAGCAGCTTGCGGGATCTGGCCATATCCGGAATCGCCGGCGGCTTGCTGGCCGTGGTGGTTTTACTCTTCTTCCTGCGCAAGTTCCCGTCCACCATCATTATTGCCATCGCGATTCCCATGGCGATGGTGTTTACCTTCAGCTTCATGTATCTTTACCGGCAGATCTTCCGCGCGGATATCACGATCAATATTATATCGCTCAGCGGGTTGATGATGGCGGTGGGCATGCTGGTGGATAACAGTGTTGTGGTTTTGGAGAATATTTTCCGGCTCCGGCAGGAAAAAAAGATGAAAGCCCTGGCAGCCGCTAAACAGGGAGCCAGTGAGGTCGCTATGGCGGTTTCCGCTTCGACCTTAACTACATTAGTGGTGTTCATTTCACTGGGATTTATGTCCGCATCCGGATTCGGCCGGTTCATGCGCGATTTTGCCCTGACTATTTCTCTGGCCTTGGTGGCTTCCCTTATTGTGGCGCTGTCCTTTATCCCGCTGGCCAGCAGCCGGCTTTTATCCGGAAAATCCAGGGAGAAAGCAAAGTGGCTGGTCAAACTGACCAGTACCTATGAGCGGGTGATCAGTTTCACCATTAAAAACTGGAAAACCAAACTGGCCATCGTAGGGCTGGCTGTCGGAGTTATTTTCATTTCATTCCAAATATTGGGCAGCATTGAGCAGGAATTTATGGCCGGCAGTGACGAGCGGGAAATCAATGTATCCGTGCTCATGCCGGGTACATTTTCCCTGGAGGAAATGAAGTCCCTGTTCCAGGGATATGAGCGTACTATGCTGAGCCGAAAGGAAGAGCTGGCCATTGAATATGTAACGACGGAATTCGGTATCGACCGCATGCGGCAGGGGCAATACCGCGGGAGGCTTGAACTCCAGCTTACGGAAAAAGGACCGGACGTTACTGAAATCAAGGAAAGGCTCAAGGAATTGCTCCCGGTCCGGGCCGGGATCCAATATGAATATGACCAGCGTTTTGGCCGCGGCGGGCATTTCCGCGGCATTACGGTTGAACTTATCGGCATGGACTACACCACTCTGACGGAACTGGCCCCGATGGTCATGGAGCGGCTCCGCACGATTGATATGGTGGAAGATATCACATCTGATCTTGAAGGCGGGGACACCCAGCTGATGGTGGAGGTCGACCGGGAAAAAGCGGAAAGCACCGGATTGGGCAGCCGGATGGTGGCCCAGACGATTTCGTCTTCATTGTCGGAGCGGCCGATTGGTAAATTCAAAACCGAAAACCGGGAAATTGATATTATCCTTAAAGTGCAGGCCGACCGGGGATTCAATGTAGATGATCTCCGCAATCTCAGTCTCCCGACTGCTGATAGACGTGTTCCTTTGTCCGCTGTTTCTGATATTTCCTACCGGGTCGGCTCGACATCCATCCGCAAGGAAAATAAAAAATCCAAACTGCGTATCAATATCAATACCAAACAGGAAGGCATGATGGAGATCTCGCAGAGGGTCCGGCAGGTCATGGGAACAGTCAGCCTGCCTGAAGGTTATTCCTGGAGTCTCGGTTCAGGATGGAGAAGGTTTCAGGAGTCCCAGGAAGAATCCTTTCTGGCCATCATCCTGGCGCTGATATTTATCTATATCATCATGGCATCCCTGTTTGAGTCGTTTGTCCATCCCTTTACCATCCTCCTGACTGTGCCGCTGGCCTTATTCGGAGTAGCCGTATTTTTCAAGCTGACCAGTATTACATTGAATACAACCTCCTATCTGGGGCTGTTGACGCTATTCGGGATTGTGGTCAATAACGGGATTATTCTGATCGACCATATCCGCAAGCTGCGCAATTCCGGTATGGAAAAAACAGCAGCGATCGTACAGGGTGGGAAAGACCGGATGCGGCCGATTATCATGACCGCGATCACCACCATTTTCGGCGTACTGCCGCTGGCGCTTCCTTTCCTGCTGCCGGATCTGTTCCCGGCGGCCGGCCGCCGGTCCATGATGTGGGCGCCGATTTCGGTTGCGATCATCGGCGGGCTGACCACGTCCACCATTTTTACGCTGGTCTTTTTGCCGACCTTTTATGCTATTTCGGAATCCGTGACAACCACTGTTAAATCCTGGTTCGGCTTCAAAAGCAGCCAAGTTTGATTTTTTTCCTCATAAGGAGAGAAATCAAGACAGGTGACATGACCGTGTCATCCTGAGGCCTGCGTAGCAGGCCTGTGAATAAGCCAGTTTAATTTGAGATTGACCCCGGGGGTTCCGCTGCTTCGTTTCGAAAAATCTGCTGCAGGGTAAATGCTGAATGAAACGCAACCCTATGTCATCCTGAGGAGAGAAGCGACGAAGGATCCCAAACTGCTTCGTATATACGACTCGGCACCGATTCTGCTGCCGATGCCCTGTGGGATCCTTTGCTTCGCTCAGGATAACATCGATTTTAGAAAATAAACCCCACCAGCACGGCAAACGTTCCGGTTTTGATCTCTGTTTCCGGCTCATCAGAAATGTTGGCCAGCCCGGTGGTATAACGAACCAAAGCCTGCAGAGTACCCGGTCCCAGCTTGAATTCCAGACCGGAGCCGAAAGTGAATCCAAAATCCGTTCCTTTGACTTCGTCCATGGTTTCGGTTGTGGTTTCCCCCATAAAGGTGATTTCACTCTCCGCTCCGGCTTTGAGGGCGATGGATGGACCAGCGGTGATAAAAGGCCGCAGCGGACTGGGGATGGAAAAGTAGACATTGACCAGAACCGGAATTTCCAAGTAGCTTATATTGAAAGCGGCTTCCAGCGGCAGGTTGCTGATGGTCCCGCTGATAGTGCCGCCTTTTTGCATGTAATAAATGCCGGGCTGAACCGCAATACTGCGGTTGATGCGGTAAACCACAAATCCACCGGCGGTCAGAGCGGTTTTAGAATCCATGGTCCCGTAAAGGGATTCCCATTCCTGAACGGTATCCCCGCCGAGATTGGATATGCTGAATCCGGCGGCGGCTCCGAAAGAGAGCTTTTTCATGCCGCTGAATCCCGAGGCTTGCCGGCGGGGCGGTTCCGCCGGCTGCCGCTGTACGGGTTCTTCGGCTGCAGCCCGCCCGGTTTCCGACTGCCTTTGTTCCATGATCATGGGTTCTGAGCCGATCATTTCAACCGCATTTTCATGGATATATCCGGTGACCACAATGCCTTCATCATTGGGCGGCAATGAGACCTTGAACCATTCGCCGGTTTTCTCAATCACATCCAAAGCTGCCCCCGGCGGGACATTCATCACAACCCGGCTTTCCATATCAGGATCAAGATGAACCACCCCGTCGACTTGAATAACCCGGACCGTTTGCGGCGCTCCGGATAAAGTGAAAGAAAAAAGGCCAAACAGGCCTATAAACAATGTAAAATGCAGCTTTAATTTCATAAAGACCTCCTATGATCATGGTTTGTTAAAGACATTGAAGGCATCTTTCGGTAAGCCAAAACCCACAGCCCCATTCCCAGAGCCGCTAAAAAAGATACCTGGCTGATATAAAATTCCGATTGCGATTGCGCTCGGGCAAAGGCCGTCAAAATGCGGATAATTGAAAAGACAGCGAGAAAAAGTCCAATCAGCCGGCCGTGCATCCATTTTTCCCGGCCATGCTTCCGGTAAAGAACAAGGGCCAGGACCAGGGCTAAGCCGGACGCATAGAGTTGTACCGGATGGACAGGAAAATCCTGGAAAGGAAAATGTACGGCCCAGGGCAGAGCGCTGGAGGTACCGGAACAGCAGCCGTTTAAAAAACAGCCGATTTTCATAACGGCATACCCGGCCGCAAGTCCAGGCGCCAGGTGATCTCCCAATTCCCAAAACGGAAGCCGGTAACGGCGGGGATAAAAAAAAAAAAAAAAGGAAAAGGCAGGGGGAGGGCCCAACAAACGTAGGGCGGTCCGGGTCGGTGGGGTGTAGAGCGGGCGGAGCGGAGCAAG
>CAYRTV010000003.1:0-2160 GCA_964427225.1 uncultured Eubacteriales bacterium | reverse complement strand
TCTACACTCTTTCCCTACACGACGCTCTTCCGATCTGAGCGCCTAAAAAACCGCCTTCTCCTTTTGGTATGGTGACCAACTCCAAAATGGAATGTCCGGCAACAGGAATGCCTTGCATGGTCAAAATCAACCATAAATAAAATTTTGCTCCCACAACAGCAGCCGCCAATCCGAAGAAAAGAAAAGCGGCGGTTTCCATAACTGGAAGACCTGATTTAACAGCGAGGAAGAGGCCGCTGCTGAAAATCACAGCGGCCCCCAAGAAAATAAAAAAACTATACGAGGACATGGAGAAGGACCCCGTCTCAATCAGCACAGGCGCCATGTTATGAAATAACCCTCCATACTAAACCCCATGCCCCCGTTTTTACGCTATTCATAAAACAATGGCGATATTTGCTTTTAATTGCTTTTTCTTCGTTTTCAATTTTAGATGAATAAAACAAAAATGTCTGCCTATGTTCATCTTGGAATATTCTATTTTTAATCGCCATTGTTTTCCCCTTCGGGCAGGCCGAGCTCACTGCATCTGCCGTTCTGCAGCTTCACGACATGAAGTGCCACGACTTCGTCGCTGCAAACCGACATATGCAGCAATCTCGACCTGTGAATAGCGTAAAAAACTGGATCTTCCAGGAGAATAAATATCGCCATCTTTTTACGAATAATCAAGATTTAGAATTTGATGCCGAAGAGGAGATAGTGCGCCCAGAAGTTGGGATCAACAGCTGGATCAGAGACCTGGGTCAACTGGTATTCCCCTAAAAGCCGCAGGCCTCCCAAATTGAATTCCAATCCGGCTAGAATATGATACGCCATATTCGTTTGAAAATTAGTGATGGTTTCCTCACCCACATCCACAGCCGTATACTTGGCTTGGACACCGATTCCGCCGCCGCCGAACAGGTTAAGCGGCCGCAGTAAGGGGAGTAATTCACCCAGGTTGACGCCGGCTTTCAAGTTAGCGAATCCCATAATTGGAATTTCGTTGAGGCCGATCTCAGAATAATTGCGCACTGCCGGCTGAATTTCCAGCCCGAGACCGAGGTTATTTCCCAGAGCAAAGTCAAAAGACACCGCTGCCAGCCAGGCATTGCTGAACTCTCCCGGGTCCGGCGAGCTCTGCCAGCCGAATTTTAATGCCAATCCCGGAATTATTCCGGGCGCGCGGCCGTAAGCTCTGGTTGTTGTCCGCGGCTGCGGCTCCCATTGCGGCTCAGGTTCGCGGGTTCGGACCGGCGCTTCTCTTTTTGCAGCTGGTGTTTGCTCAACTCCGCGCTTAGTTAATTCAACAACACTCTCGTGCACATAGCCTGTGATTTCGAATCCGTTTTGATCAGGGGGAAGCTTGACTAAAAACCATTCCGCTTTTTTCGCCTGAACCATCAGCTCGGAACCGATGGGAACGCTTTTTATGACTGTGGAATCAAGACTCGGTTTAAGGCGGATATTCCCTGACTCCACAATCACTCTAATCTTGGCACCGGTATATTGTGCCTGTAAAGATTTGACTGGGAAAATCAAGCTCAAGACAACACCGGCGACGACTAAATTTCTTTTTGTCTTTACGATTTGCATTGGCTTAAAATCCCGGGAACGTAACAGTTATGGTGGTGGTGCTGTCTTTTTTGACCGAAGCTGAACCGGATTGGGTATATCTTGTAAAAATTGAAGTGGTGGTGACGGCGACCCATTTATAGTTCCCGACCCGAACATTGCTGACTGTCGCAGTCTGATTGGGATCTAATGTTCGTGAAAAAACATTCGGTCCGGATACATCAACATTAATAAACCACTCAGATTGGTTTCGAATAACCAGTTTCCCGTGATCATGTCCCGGGCAGCCGTTGCTTTCCTCTGGCGATGTCGGTGTCATGGCGATAAACAGTGATAGGCCGACGGCCGCCGCCAGCAGCAATCTGGCAGCGGACCAGGTCCGCATTTTTTTATTTTTCATTTAGTCCTCCTTTTTTGTTGAATGGATTTTATGTGTCATGTCAGCAACCAAACTTGAGAATGTCTCCAGAGAAAATGGTTAATTGAATCTATAAGGCTTTGATAATCCCGTTTGAGGCCGAACCATAAGTCCCCGTCTCCGGAGAAGCCGGTTGTGGATGCTTTTTCTCTGATGAAACGGCCGGGAGGGATAATGAGTGACTG
>CAYRTV010000002.1:0-24543 GCA_964427225.1 uncultured Eubacteriales bacterium | reverse complement strand
CTCCTCATGATTGTCGCCATCGGCGCTTTACTTTGGATGCAAAGAAACGCCATCGCTAATGAAGAAGACTTGCTGGCTCAAGCTCAGGCAGAAAGAGAAAGCCTGCAATATGTCGAAACGACGCTGCAGCAACTCGAACAGCAAAAAGAGCTGCTGCAGCGGAAAATCAATTTGATCAACCGGCTGCGTGCTAAACAAGGAAGCGCCGTTTTAATCATGGACCATTTAAGCTGGAACATTCCGGACTGGTTATGGCTTACCGAGGCCGCTTATTCCAATTTTAATCTCAGGCTGAGTGGTAAAGCACTATCCAATAATTTGATCGCCGATTACATCGCTAATTTGGAACGGTCTCCTTATTTTGCAGATGTTGATTTAATCTCTTCGACTCTGCGGCAAACGCAAAATAACGAGTACTTGGAATTTTCCATAACCGCTCAATACATCCTGCCGAATTTGGCAGGTGAAGCAGAGGCGGAATCTCAAGGGGAGGCGGAACAATGAGAGATTGGCCTTGGTACGGACATTTGTTAGTGGCGGTTCTCATTTTCGGCCTTTTCTATTTGGCGTATTATCGTCCGAAGGAAGGAGAGCTGGAAGAAATCCGGGCCCAAAGAATCGAAGTTGAAAATGCTGTTCAACGTTTAAAAGTAAAAAAACAGCAGCTGGGTGAAATTGAAGCTGAACTAAAAGCCATGAACGCCACTCTGAAAAATCTGGAAACCATCATCCCCCAAAAAGAAGAGATCGATGTCATCCTAAGACGAATTCAGCAGATGGCTTTTGATTCCAGGATTAACATTATCCGATTTGTTCCCAACCCGATGATAAATCAAGAATTCTTTTCCGAAAAGCCCATCACCATGCAGCTGAGCGGGAATTATCACAACCTGGCCATATTCTTCAACCGGCTGGGCAACTTTTCCCGGCTTTTCACGATCGAGGACTTTGCTATCGACGCCACCCGGGATCAAAGCGACATGACCACCATTACAGCCGACGTCACGGCAAAAACCTATATCTTTTTAGAAGAAGAAGCATTGGAGAAAAAAAACCCCGCCAAAAAAAAGCGAGGTGACTCATGAAAAAATGTCTCATTGCCGGTATCATTTTATGCTGCTTCTTTGCTGCAGCTTTCGCCCAAGAAGAAAATACAAAACCGAAAGAGATGCCGCAGCAGCAAATTCAAGTGGAACAAACAGGAAAAATTCTTTATACCTATGATCCCAGCGGCAGACGGGACCCTTTCCGGGACCTGCTGGCCGGACGAGACGTTGCGGAAGATGAACTCACAGCCGGAATATCGGAAATGTCGATTGATGACGTTCTCTTAATCGGGATTATTGTGCTGCATGGCAAACCGATAGGAATCATTAAGGGACCGCAAGGTTTTCCTTACCGTATTTATGCGGGAGATAAATTCGAGGATGGATTTGTTCTTTCTGTTGATAAAACCAAAGTTGTTTTCAGGAAAACCAGAGACAGGGGAATTCCCCTTTCCAGGCCCGAAGATATAACCAAAGAAATCAATCCAGAGGAGCGATAACATGAGAGGGAAAAAATATTTGCCGGTACTGTGCGTTATGTTTATATCGTTATTGGTCAGCGGATTTACCGCTCATGGCGCTTCCCAGGCAACTATCAAGGCGATTTCCGTTCAACCGGGCACCAATCATACAGATGTGATTTTTGAAGCAACCTCACCCATTACTGTATTAAATTCCCAGTTTGACCCTGAGAAACCCGCCACTTTGATTATGCCGATCGGCGATCTTAAAGTTGGGGAGAAACCTGCTGTCACCGGCCAAGCCGGGTCCATCATCGAAAACATTGAGCTTCAGAACCAGGATTCAAACCAGGCCATTGCCTTAATCGAATTGAAAGAAAAAATGCCCTACTCCATAACCACACAAGAAAATCACATCATTCTCGAACTCACGCATTATCAGAAACCCGGTACCGATTATACTATCGGAGAAGCAAAGCAAGCCGCCATTGAACAGCTTCCCGCCATCGATATGAAGGACGTGCTCATCGAACAAAACAAGGGCACGATTCATGTTTCGGCGGAGCTGACCGGAGAAACGGTTCCCCATGTTTTTGCCCTTAAAAATCCCATGCGCCTGATTGTGGATCTGCACAATACACTCAGCAAACGCCCTCCCATTAACTATCCCATCCACCAGAGAGGAATCAAGTCACTGCGTACGGCACAATTTCAAGTTTCCAACCCATATACTATCGCCAGGCTGGTTTTTGACTTGGACAACCCGGGGTTATACTCCATCAATCAATCCAATAATAGAATCCACATCACTTTTCCGGCTATTGAAAAAGCCGGCCCTCCTCCCGACATGACTGCATTCGTCCCTTCCGGAACCAAGCCGGAAACAGACGCCGTCCCGAAAATCACCTCGCCTCCGCCGCCTTCTATTGACCCGGTGGAGGAAGTTGAAGAAAAACGTCCGGAAAAAAAGGAAAAAGAAGTCATACCGAAGAAAAGAGACGTTGAACAGCCGGAGCGGGACAAACAAAAACCGGAAGAAAATATTATTGAAAAACCCAATGGAGAATCAGCTCAAAGTGAAGTCGTTCAAAGCAATCAGTTCATTCCTCAGACAATATCCGATACTGAAACCAAATATACCGGTGATCTGATCAGCCCCAAATTCAAAGACGCCGACCTGCGGGATGTTGTCCTGGTGATCTCTGAAATCGCCGGGCTCAACGTGATTTTTGATCCCGGTGTGCGCGGTTCCGTCACCTGCGATTTCACCGATATCCCCTGGGACCAATTCCTGGATTTGATTCTCAAAACCAATGATATAGGAAAAACGGTTGAAGGCAATGTGCTTCGTGTCGCACCGATTACGGTATTAACCCAGGAACAGGATCGTCTGAGAAAACTTGAGGAAAGCCGGGAACTGGCCGGCCCCCTGCAAGTCAAAACGTTCACGTTATCCTATTCCAAAGCCCGTGAAATCCAAAACCTGCTGCAGTCAAAAATCTCAAACCGCGGAGAAATCATTATTGATGAAAGAACTAATACGCTGGTTATTACGGATGTCAGGGAAAAGATGACCTTGATTGAAAAGCTGATCGAATTGTTCGACACCGCCACCCCTCAGGTTTCTATTGAGGCCCGGATTGTAGAAGCAACTTCCACTTTTGTTCGCAATCTGGGTATCCAATGGGGATGGCGCGGCATCGCAGATCCATTCTACGGCAATCAGACCTCCCTTAAATTTCCCAATAAAGCATTGCTGAACGGCGCTTTGATTCCCGAGGGCATCACAACAAAAGGAATCGGAGGACCGCTGGGCGGTTACGCCATCAATCTTCCGGCGCCTGCGTTCACTTCGGCCCTCGGCTTATCCTTCGCTAACATAATGGATACTTTCCGGCTGGACATGGCCTTATCCGCCCTGGAAACCTCGGGCAGCGGCCGGATCATATCCGCGCCCAAGATCACAACACAGAACAACCAGGATGCGGATATCATTCAAGGCCGCCAAATTCCAGTCCAGACTGTGGCTAATTTCACCGTCACCACCCGCTATATCAACGCAGCTCTGGAATTAAGCGCAAGGCCCCAGATCACAGCCGAAGGCACCATTATAATGGAAATTGAAATCCGCAATAACGCCGCTGATTTTGCCAACCTGGTCAACGGCATTCCTCCCATCATCACGCAAAGCGCCACCACTACGGTCATGGTTCCGGATGGCGGCACGACTGTGATTGGAGGAATCTACCGCACGGAAGATTCAATAACGCGTGAAAAGGTGCCATTTCTGCATAAAATCCCCATCCTGGGAAATTTATTCAAGTCATTCGCACGCACCAAACAAAACCGGGAATTGCTGATCTTTATCACTCCCAGAATAATCAAATAAGGAGAGGATGAAACAATGAAAAAGACAACAATCATCTCCAATATAGTGGTCGTTCTTTTCCTGGCCGTTGGTTTTTTCTCATGCAATCCTATTGAAAACGACACCCGCTCCGGAAGTGTTCTGGTCGTAGAAAGCTTAATGGGAACCGACATGGAAGACAACGAAGCAAACTATCTTCAGTCCGATGTCATCTATGAAGATCCTGAAAGCGGCACCTCAACCATTTTTGCGGACGTGGGCTCCGCAACTCTCAGCGCCACAAGTTTGGATCCCAGTCCGGTAGCCGGGACATCCCAGTATATGGATATCAAAGTCACGCGTTATGTCATTTCTTATGCCCGCTCCGACGGGAATAACACCCAGGGCGTGGACGTACCCTATTCCTTTGAAGGATATCTATCCGAAACCATCCCCATCGGCACCACCAAGGAGATGTCGTTCATATTGGTAAGAGAAGTGGCCAAAATGGAACCGCCGCTGGTCGGACTCCGGGAAGGACGCGACAAAGGTGTACTGGAAGTGAAAGCCAAGGTAGAATTTTACGGACATGATATGGCGGAGAGGAGCATTAAGGCCACCGGTTTTATCTCCATATTCTTTGCTAATTATTCTAATGAGGCTGGAGGATAATCATGAAAATCAAAGTATATATTCTGACCGTTCTGTTATTAGCACTATCCAGCGGATTTTTTACTGCTTGCACCCGGTCCCAGGTTGAGGAGCCTTCGCCGGTCGGGCCCTCCACTTTGGCTATTCTGCTCGACGTTAATAGTTACCCCAATGTGATATTCGCCGGTGATACCAGGCAAAATGTCCAGATTACCGCAGATTTGAAAAAATTCGACGGCGTTCCTCTTTCCAATCAAACTGTCACTTTTGAAATCCGCAATGAATTCGGAGGCCGCATATTCACCGGTTTTTTTGAAGATAATCAATCCGTTGCGTCCAAAACAACAGACGGCAGCGGCCAGGCAACGGTAACTTACCATGGTCCTCTCGCCCAGGAAATTTTCATTGAGAATAACGGCAGCACAGAAGATAAGCAAGTCTATATTTACGCTTTTGTCGGATGGGAAGGCAATGAACTTATCGTGGATTATACGCCGGTTTATATCATCAGCGATGTCGTCAATTTGACTTTTGACATGCAGGCCTTTCCCAATGTCTTATGGTGCTCCGATGAAAATCCTTATTCCGAAATCAGAGGGTTGTTTAAGAAAGTGGACGGCGCTCCCATTGTCGGCCGCAAGGTTTTCTTTAAAATCTTAAAAGGAAAAGGCGAATTTGAAGACGGCACGAGGAGAACCTTCGTTTATACCAATGAAGAAGGAATCGCCACTATCCGTTATATCGGACCTACGGCGAGTGAGATGGATCAAAGCGAGGAACTGGTCACCATTCAGGGCCAGCCTGAAACCGACTGGATTCATATTGATGCGCCCGGATACGGCGGCACCGGTGACGATGCCTTTTACCTCCATAAAGAAATGGACCTGCGTCTCATCAAAGATACGAATAACAACTGATTCTTTTACTCATAAACCCGAATCGATGCCCGGGAAAGAAGCGGAGCCATTTCAGCGGAAAAGATTTGATCCAAATCCCTGCGGGAAGGGCTTTTCAAAAGCATCTGGATGCGGTGTTTTCCCCTAAGACGCGCCAGGGGGGCTTTTGAAGGCCCCAGGACTTCCACTCCGGGAAGGCTCGCCGCCGCCAGCCGAGAGAAATCTCTGGCCTGCCGGGCGGCTGCCCGGGCACTGCGGTCTTGAAAAATGATTTCCGCCATAATCGTAAAGGGCGGATAATTCAGAAGCCGGCGGTAATGGATTTCTTCCTCGAAGAAGGAGACATAATCATCCTCCACGGCGCCGGCTACCGCATGATGACGGGAATAACCTGTTTGAACCACAAATGCAGGATGGCCGGCGGGCGCCGCAAGTTTTTTGAGGCTGGAAAGATATTCATACGTTCTTTGCCCGGCTCGAAAATCCGGCAGGGACAAAATAGTTTCCGGAAACAGAACCACAACCAGCGGGGCCGATAAAGGCGGAATGTAACGGGAGAGCATGCGTGTTCCCACCAGAACATCAATCTTCCCCTCCAGGTACTGCTTCAAGCATGTTTCCTTTTCTTCACGTTTTTTAAATGCGTCTGAGAAAAAGCCCGCCACTGTTTTTCCCGGAAGCAAGCGCCTTACTGTTTCAGCTGCGGTTTCCACACCCCATCCCTTCCCGCGCATCAACCGGCTGCCGCATTGCGGACAATTTTGCAGGGCCGGCTGCGTATAACGGCAATAGCGGCAAACCATGCGGCCCTCTTTTCGGCTGATCATCAGGGGTATATCACAGTTTTCACAGCGCGGGATATAGCGGCAGCGGCGGCAGAAAACAAAGGCGGCATACCCTCTTCTATTGGTGAAAATCAATGCCTGCCGGTCTTTCCCGACTTCTTTTTCAAGCATGGTTTTGGTTTCCGGATGCAGAAGAGACCGCTCCGCCTGATGCTCCACGACCTGAACCCGCACTCGCGGCTTCCCCGGTTCTTTCGGGACCGTGAGTAAATACTTTCCCTCTTCAGCTCTCAGCATACTCTCCACTCTGGGAGATTCAGAACCATAAACCAACACCGCTTTTTCGGTTTCAGCGCGGATCCGGGCTCCTTTGCGGGCGTCATAAACCGGGCTTTCTTCTTGATAATAAAAATCATCCTGTTCTTCATCCAAAATGATCAATCCTAAATCCGGTATTGGAGCCAGCAATGCGGAACGGGGACCAGCGACGACCCGGGCCTGCCGGGCCTGGATTTTCATCCAGGATATCTTTCTTTCCGCCTCGCTCACCCGGCTGTGCAGAATCACCATATTTTCCCCCAGCCGACGTTCCCATTTTTCCCGGAATCTGTGGGTCAGGTCAATTTCCGGCTGCATAAACAGCACGGTTTGGGAGCGGGCAAGGGTTTCACGGATTAAAGTGAAATAAATATCCTCTCTTTCGGCCTGAGCGGCCTTCAGCAGAAAAGGAGAAAAATGCCGCTTTTTCAAGGCCTCCGCTATGGAACGGGCCCAAACCGCCGCATCAGGCCGGGAAAAAGCCATCTCTATTTGAACCGGTGAATGGTCAACCGGAAGCGGCTTTTCCTCACCGGCTGCAATCCTTTTTTCTTCTTCAATCCACTGCTTTTTTTCCAGTGCGCTGACCACGGTCCGCCCGTTTTCTCCGATTTTTTTTGCAAAGTAATTTACGCTGTACGGCCTGCTTTCTAAAAGACGCAGAGCAGTCAGTTCCTGTCCGGATGCCTTCTTTTCCTGCATAGCATTCCGGCCCTTTCCAGTCAAAAGCAATTTGGATTTCACCTTTACCTGAAAAGCAGACGGCAGGGATGCATGCAGTAATTCTCCGGAAGATGAATAAAAGGCATCACTAAGACGGATAATGAATTCAAGATATCCAGCGCTGAATAAGGGTGTCGTATCAATCAGGTTAGATATGGGCTTGCATTTAAAGCGTACCTCTGGAACGGAATCCCGGATACGGACAATGTAACCGATCTGGAGCCTTCCGCGGAAAGGCACCGCGGCGCGGCAGCCTGGTTCCGCTTGCAGCGCTAAGTTGTCCGGGATCACGTAAAGAAAAGTCTTATACAGTGGAAGCGGCAGCGCCACATCAGCAAACAAACTCATTTTTCGCCTAAAAACGCCATCACTTTCTGCATGTCATCCCAGACGTCCCACTTAAGCTTTTTGTCATCCCTTCTGCGAATCAAAAAGGATGGGTGAAAAGTAGGCATAACCGGAATATTCCGGAATTTTTGCCAGGATCCCCGCAAGGAGGTAATTCCTTTATTGGTTTGGAGGAGATACTTCGTTGGTACGTTTCCAAGCGTTACGATGACCTTAGGCTGGATCATCTCGATTTGATGAAACAAATAGTTCCGGCATTGGTCCATTTCATCGGCTTGCGGGTTCCGGTTTTCGGGCGGCCGGCATTTAACCACATTGGTGATGTACACTTCTTTCCGCGAGAACTCCATCTTATCAATGATTCGGGTCAATAGTTTTCCGGCCTCCCCCACAAAAGGGCGCCCCTGAAGATCTTCATCCCTACCTGGGCCCTCGCCCACAAACATAAGGTCCGCTTTCAAACTGCCTTCCCCCGGCACAGCTTGGGTTCGGGACCGGGCCAGGCGGCATTTGCGGCAATTCAGGATGTCCCGGCATAAATCCCGGTAATCCTCCTGAAGGTCTTTGCGGGCCGGCTCCGCTGCCGGGACAGCTGCTTCAGCATCTAGCTCCATGACTCCGCTTTCTTTATAAAACCTCAACAATTCTGCCAGCGCTTCCACCGCACCGGGATTGGATTTATTCATAAAGGTCCTCAATTTCATTCCAGATCCGGCGGCTGATCTCCAGTTTGCTTTCCCTGGGTGTTTCGATAATCCGGCCGTCACGACGAAAAATCGTTACCTTATTCCAGTCAGAATCAAAACCGGCATCCGGCCGGGAAACGTCATTAGCCGCAATCATATCCATATTCTTAGATTTTAATTTTACCAAAGCACTTTTTTTTAAGTTGCGGGTTTCCGCCGCAAATCCCACGATAAAAAGCTGTTCTTTTTTTCGGCTCAGACTCTTTAGAATATCCGTTGCCGCTGTCAGTTCCGGAGCCGGGCCCCCCGCCGTTTTCTTCTTTTTGTCCTTCTCCGTTTCTTTAAACCGGTAATCACTGACAGCGGCAGCCATTACCAGGATATCTGTTTTCGGCAGGCGGATTTCAATTTCTTTTTTCATATCCGCTCCGGTCTCAACCGGGATGAATTCAATACCCGGTCCGGGCTTTAACGATGACGGGCCGGCTATTAAAGTCACCCCGGCACCGCGGCGCCGAGCTTCTTCAGCCATCTCCCATCCCATTTTTCCGGAAGAACGATTGCTGATAAACCGTACGGGATCCATATACTCTCGTGTCGGTCCGGCGGTGACCATTACGTTTTTGCCCTCCAGGCTCCGGCCGCAGGCAATCAAACCCATTCCGGTTTCCGCAATTTTCTCCGGAGAAGCCAGCCTGCCCCAGCCGGATATTCCGCAGGCGAGATACCCGCGGTCTGGTTCAATAAACCGGACTCCCCGGGATTTAAGCGTCTTGATGTTATTTTGAACCGCCGGGTGCAAATACATGTTTTCATTCATGGCCGGCGCGACAGCTGCCGGGCTTTTAAAGGCCAGGTAAAACGTAGTCAAAAAATCATCCGCCGTTCCGGACGCCATTTTTCCGATCATATTAGCAGTTGCCGGAGCAATCAATAAGAGCGAACATTCCTTGGCCAGATCAACATGTCGGATATTTTCAGAAATTCCCTCCTCAAACAAATCAACCAAAACCGGCCGCCCAGTCAAGGCTTTGAACAAACGGGGATGGATCAATCGGGCCGCATTGGTTGTCATGATCACCTGGACCGACTCTCCCTTATCCTGAAACCGGCGGACAATTTCACAGGCCTTGTAAATACTTATGGATGAGCTGACGCCTAAAACAATCATTTTATCCTTCTTAATCACTCCGGCCTGCTTCAAAACTCGCCAAAACCGGTTGTATTTCTTGCTGCCGGACCGACCGCAGACACCCGGCAGCGGTGATGATGGACCGGCACTCCCCCACCGCCTTATCCAAGTCATCATTAACGATTATATAATCAAACTCCATGTAGTGGCGAATTTCCTGCCGGGCGGTTTCAAGCCTGGACCGGATAGTCTTTTCATCATCCTCGCCCCTTCGCTGAAGGCGTTTCTTTAATTCCTGAAACCGGGGAGGCAGAATAAAAATAAAATAAGCTTTATCGGCCTTTTCCCGCACCTGCGCCGCTCCCTGAACGTCAATATCCAATAAGACATCTCCCCCCCTAGAGGATTCCTTTACTGCTTCCCTGCGGGATGTCCCGTATAAATGGCCATGCACTTCCGCCCATTCCAGCATCCGGTCATTCCGGACCATGGACCGAAATTCATTATCTTTGATAAAATAGTAATCTCGGCCCTCTGCCTCGGTAGGCCGTTTGGGGCGGGTGGTATGGGAAACGGAAAAAGACACATTTTTCATCTCGTCAATCACCCTTCTGACCAGAGTCGATTTACCGCATCCGGAAGGCCCTGACACAACAAAAAGCATGCTTGACTCCTTCTGCCGGCTATTCCAAATTTTGAACCTGCTGCCGAATGCTCTCCAACTCTGTTTTCATAGCCAGACATTGTTTGACTATGCGCAGGTCCTGAGCCTTTGAATTGATCGTGTTCGCCTCACGCAGAATTTCCTGGGAAAGAAAATCCAATTGCCGGCCCACTGGACCGTTCTCCTGGCTGAAAAGTTCCTCTGCATGGGCAAGATGGGACCGCAGTCGTTCAATTTCTTCGCTTATATCATATTTTTGCGCGGAATAGGCCGCTTCCTCTAAAATCTTTTCCTCAGATACCGGCATACCCCGAGTCAAAGATTCAATTCGTTCTTTCAGTATATCCTGTATACGCCGGGGCTGTCCTCCGGCCAATTCCGCCGTTATTTTAAGGGCGGCTCTGACGTTTTCCAGATGAGATAAAATATCGCTCTTCAATTGGGTGCCTTCAATTCTTCGAACCTGAATCAATTGATCCAAGACGGCTGCAAAGCTTTTTTCAATAAAATCACCCTCTTTTTTGGTAAAATCCTTCCTTTTCAATTCAAAAACATGAGGGATATTGAGAACATTATCCACACGAAATTCCATGGCTGAAGGATCCGCTGCGCTCGACCTCCGCAGTGCTTCAAGTATTTTTTTCAGTAATTTTTCATTGATGATCAAGTCCCATTTATCCGGGTCAATAAATTCGAAATCGAAGTAAACATCCACCCGGCCGCGGTGAATCCGGTTTCTGCAGACATCCCGGAGCCGGTTCTCTAATTCTCCGATATGGTTTCCTCGGCAATGCCAATCCAGAAAACGGTGGTTCAAGGTTTTAATACTGATCCTCAAATTAAAGAACCCACAGATAAATTGTTTCTCAGCAAATCCCGTCATGCTATGAATCATGTTTGCTCCAATTTTTCCTGGGGAAACTGCAGTTCGTAAAGTTTCCGGTACAAGCCGTCCCGGCGGATAAGCTCATTATGAGTCCCGGTCTCTAAAATACGGCCGTCATCAATGACTAAAATTTTGTCCGCATCCCGAATGGTGGACAAACGGTGCGCGATCACGAGTGTGGTCCGGTTTTTCATCACGTTATTCAGTGCGCTTTGAATCAGTTTTTCAGATTCCGAGTCCAGGGCGGATGTCGCTTCATCCAGAATCAAGATCGGCGGGTCCTTCAGCAGAGCCCGGGCGATGGATATTCTCTGTTTTTGCCCGCTGGACAGCAATCCCCCCTTTTCTCCGATAAACGTATCATAACCCTGCGACAGCTGAGTGATGAAGTCATGCGCCTCCGCAATTTTCGCTGCTTCCTTGATTTCCTCTAAGGGGATATCTTCCCTGCCGTAGGCAATGTTGTTCTTGACGGTGTCGTTGAACAGAATCATTTCCTGCGTGACCAATCCAATCTGAGACCGCAGAGAATCTAAAGTCACATCCCGGATATCATGGCCGTCGATACTTATTTTGCCCTTATCAGGATCATAAAAACGGCTGAGCAGATTGATGATGGTGGTCTTGCCGGAGCCGCTGAGCCCGACCAAGGCCGCCATTTGATGCGGTTCGATTCTAAAATGAATATCATTTAAGACTTCCCCGGTTCCGTCGTAGCTGAAAGTGATGTGATCGAACCGGATTTCTCCCTTGATCTGAGGAAGCGGATAGGCCCCGGGACGGTTGGAGACCACCGGCCGTTCCTTCAAGACTTCCTGTACGCGCTCATGGCAGGCAACCCCTTGCTGAATCACGTTGTTGGCGCGGCTGAGTCTTTTTATGGGAGTGTACATCATGAAGATCGCCATAACGAAGGCACCGAAATCCCCGGCGCTGATCTCGCCGTTAGCGATTCGGTCGGTCCCCACATAGAGAATGAAAGCACCCACAACCCCGCCTAAAAATTCCATAAACGGAGAGGAGAGGCTCCCCAGCCAGGCCAGCCGCAGGCTGGTCTTAAAATAATCTTTGGTCCGCTGAAAAAACTTTTTCATTTCAAAGTTTTCCATGTTAAAGGCTTTCACAATTTTGTTGCCGGTTATGGTTTCGTGGAGGGTGCTGAAAATGGACGCCATCCGGATCTGGTTGATCCGGCCGGTCTTTTTGAGCTGCCGGCTGAATACGGCCAAAGGAATCGCCGCAAGCGGGGTGATGATAAAAGAAGCCAGAGCCAGCTTCCAGTCGATAAAAAATATGCCGATCAGAAGTGCAATCAAAATAAAGAATTCCTGCATCACATCCTTGGCGCTTCCGGACACGGCTTCTTGAATCTTATCCACATCACTGGTCAGCCGCGACATCAATTCACCTGTGGCCCGGTGCTCGAAAAACCCGGAGGACTGGTAAATCAAATGACCGAACAGCTCATCCCGCATATTTTTGACCGCAGTCAACCCGATGGATTTCATGAAATAATCAGAAAGAAAAGTGAACAGCCCTTTCCCCAAAATGACAATCACCAGAATTAAAGGCAGATAGTCCACCAGCTGGTCAATTGTTACTCCCATCACATTGATCACTATATCGATAAATCGCTTTTTTTCCGGAATATCGCCTGCCGACATTTTAAACATATAATCCATGATCGGCTGAACTAAATTCACGAACGCATAAGTGAAAAAAGCAACAAAGATGGTGAACAAGAAAGAAAGCGCCAAACGCCCCCGCTGTGTAAAAGTCAGCTTTAAGAGTTGGAAAACCTGTTTCATGAGTTGAACTGACCCGATAGCCAGGCAGCGACTTCATACGCATTCAATACGGAACCGCGGGTGAGATTATCAGCCACCGCCCACAGCCAAAAACTGTTGGGAAAAGCTTCATCCTTCTTTATCTGGCCGACTAATATGTCCTCTTTCCCGGCCGCCTCACTGGATGAGACAGGGCATGCACGGGAAGGCCGGTAATATTTAAAAGTGGGAGTATCCCGGAACATCCGCTCCAATTGATCGATTTCCGCCTTTTTATCCAGCTCCACATACATCATAAGGGAATAAGTATGAAAGATCGGAGCCTGCACCAAAGAGAGTGACAAAGGAAAATCAGGCTTCTTCATAACGTCTTTTATCTCACGGCTGATCCGTTTTTCCAAGAGAGAGTACCCCCCTTTATCGATCGAATCAATCTGGCTTAAGAGATTAAAAGCAATTCTGGCCTTGAATACATTCTTAGATATCGATTGACTGCCCAGCAAGTCCGCGCTCTGCTTGGCCAGCTCTCCAATGCCCGGCTCTCCGTATGCGGAGGCCGGCTGCAGAATAAACGCGACGGCTTTGTGTAGTCCGAAGGACCCGGAGACCGCAAGCAAAAGATGAGACAGAATGATGGTGGCCGGATGGGGATTGACGATTAGATATTGGTCCGGTTCGAGACTGTTTTCATTGATTCCGGATACCAGACGGGGAAGATCCAGGTCACGGGCGAAGCTTCCTTCCATATCAATCGCGTAAACCCGGTTTTTTTCCGCCCACCGGCCGAATTCACGGTTGGTCTTCTCATCCGACGCCAGGAAAATCAAATCCGAACCCATCAGCATTTTTTTATTCGGAGAATGAATGACCCGGGCTTCACCGCCAAACTGGGTCAATTTGCTGTACTCCCCGGCAACATCCGAATCGTAAAATTCAATGCCCGCCATGGGAAATTTTTTCTGTGTCAGCAGGTTTTTGATTTCTTTTCCCCGCAGGGACTCGGTTCCAATCAGGGCGACTTGAGGTTTGGATTGAATTGCCATCATAAAGCGCTTTTGTACTCCTCCATCATGTGATGCATTTTATCTTTTAAGCGTAATTTCTTTTTTTTGATCTCTTTTTCCTGGAGTTTCTCATCTTCGGTCATAAATTTTTTTTGCTGAAAGCTCTTCAGCTCCTGTTCATATTGCTGATGAAGCTCGACTGCCTTTCTGAATTCTTCATTTTCCTGTTTAAGCCGCTCTTTCAAATCCTTTTCTTTCATCCACCTCTCCTCATCCTGAAATGGCTGCATAAAGGGTTAACCGACCACATCTCCAGGATAAAAATTCATTCAACAGGATAGGAAAAGAATAGCATATTGCCTGGGGGATTTCAATTTACCGGGGAATTCCGCAGGGAAAAAAAAGGAATGGCGAGGGACGGAATTGAACCGCCGACGCAGAGATTTTCAGTCTCTCGCTCTACCGACTGAGCTACCTCGCCGTGAGTGGAAATTATAAATTTCTTTGCTGATAAAGTCAATTATTCCGTTATCCTTAACTATTAATTTATAGGCAATATGCTATAATACGACATTCGTAATGCGCAGATTTGAGGAAAAATGAGTATTGTCTGGCTGGATAAAAAATTCGAAGGGCCTTTCACGGTCCAATACTGGGAACCGCCGAAATGCGCTGCCATTTACGCGATCATGATCAAACCCGATGCGCATAACAAGCCCACTTCCTTCCGGGTCCTTTATTTCGGCCAATACGCGAATTTATCCAATATGCGCTTCTACCAGAAGCACCGCAAAAAACAGTGCTGGCTTAATTTCGCCGGCAGAGAAAATCAATTGCATATCGCCTATCTAAAGATGCCCAAATCTTCGGTTGAGGACCGGATTGATCTCCTGGAAGCTTTTATTGAAAGATATAAACCAGTCTGTAATTTTTGAACTATCTCCAGCCGAGGTACTCTAAGATTCCCATCGCTTCGCTCCGGGAAGGACTAGGACATCGCCACAGAAAGATATCGGTATTTATTTTGGGATGAAAGGGGCAGAATAAATACCCTAAGTACGTAAGAGCGCTTCCTTCACCCAATCGAGCAGGCGGCCCCGGAACTCCTCCCGCCGCATGGCCATGGCCAAAGTGGCCTGCAGAAACCCCCATTTATCTCCGGCATCATAACGGGTCCCTTCAAAGAGATATCCATAAACCGGTTCATACTCAAGGAGAGTGCCGATGGCGTCTGTGATTTGAATCTCTCCCCGGTGGTCCGGTTTAGTCTCCCTTATGGCCCGAAAGATGCCCGGAGTTAGAACATACCGGCCGACCACACCTAAGTCGGACATGGCTTTCTCCGGACCAGGCTTTTCTTCCAGGTCTTCCACCTGAAACAGCCTTTCGGATATGGACTTGGGTTTGATCACACCTGACCGCCGGGTTTCCTCTTCCGTGATTCGCTCCAGCACGATCACTGAGGCCCGATATTTTTCGTAGACGGAAAGCAGCTGCCGGATACACGGAACCGGACAATCATAAATATTATCGGGCAGAAGCACCGCAAAAGGTTCATCCCCGACGAAGGATTCCGCCATTAAAACCGCATGGCCTAATCCCAACGCCTGGGGCTGCCGGATGCAGCAGAATTTTGCCAAGCCGGATAAATCCTGAACCGACTTCAGCAAGGCGGATTGCCCCTTATTCCGCAAAACCGCCTCCAATTCCGGGTTGGTATCAAAATGATCGGCAATAGCCCCTTTTCCGCGGCTGGTGATGATACCGATTTCGTTGATTCCCGCCTCAACTGTTTCTTCAACGCAGTATTGAATAAGCGGCTTGTCTACTACAGTCAGCATTTCTTTTGGCTGAGCCTTGGTGGCGGGCAGAAACCGGGTGCCGTATCCGGCTGCGGGGATAACGGCTTTTTGAACTTTTGGTTTCACTGTCTTTCTCCAGGCTCATAATTATATCCCAATTCGAAACAATGGCAAAACACCGGCCGCACTCTTTACTGATTTGGATTATTCACAGGCCGAGATTGCCGCAGATACGAGGCTCCGGGCACGAAGGCATTTTGCGTTTTACGTTTTGCGGTTTTACCAGTGAAAGGCGATAGTGAGTATCGGCGTAAAAATGCTCATATTGTAAATACCGGGTTGTGCGTTTTCCTTTTCCATGGGGATGTCCCGCTCCTCGCCGATCATATATTCCACAGCGGCTCCGATCTCCAGCCCTTCCAGGGCATAACCCAAACCGAAAGTAAAGGCATTGAAGGTATAGCTGGGGATCAGCACATTCATGGTTTCTTCCGGAGCCGGGGCCGGATCACGATAATATCCGCCGCGGATAAAGACCTTGTCCAACTGATATTCCGCACCGAACCGCAGCTGCACGGCATCCTCCCAGTGTAATTCCAATGTATCCCCGCCGCTTCGGCCCATCATCACCTGCCAGTATTGTTCATCAAAATCCGCTTCCAGCACATCCAGTGCTGACCAATTGGTAAACTGGACATCCAGGGTAAAGGTTAACTTTTCAGTGGGATGAAAAGCGAGGCCTCCGGCCAGCCACATGGGGGAGGTCACTTCCCGTTCAAAATCGGATTCAGCGGGAAGGCCGATATACTGCAAATTGGGAATCTCCGCTTCTCCGCTCATCATAACTTTGCTCGGCGTGCGCAGAGCGGCTCCGAAACTGAACATGTCGCTGGGTTTGATTAAAAGGCCGAGGGTTCCGCTCACTCCCCAGCCGCTGGAGCTTTCCGAATACTGTCCCAAATCAACAATGGCGGAATACGGCGGCTCTTCTATAGGAACGGAAGCGGTTCCGGCATGGCGGTCGATATTGAAAAATCCATAATTGAGATTCAGTGAAGCACCAACGAATATTTGTTCACTGATTTTATAAGCTAAAGCTGGAGAAATCGAAATGACCCCGATATAGCTTTCCCATTTATACTTTTTGCCCTGAGTTAAAGCGGCAAAATCCGCGCCGTCCCATTTGGCTCCTAAACCGGAGGGTGTGTATACTCCGATTCCTGCAACCAGTTTATCGGAAAAAGGATGAGAGAAACCAGCCAGCCCGGCGGGATACATTTTGGATTCCATTTCCGCATCCACGACCTGCACGCCGAACATGTCCAGCTCATAGGCAGAGCCCGGCATGATCAAATCCCCGGTCATGCCCATCGTTGTCTTGCCGAACTGGGCGATACCGGCGGGATTCCAAAAAACCGCGGAATAATCATCCGCCAATCCGACGAAAGCACCTCCCATCGCCACAGCCCTCGCTCCGAATCCATTTAAATTCAGTCCGTTGGCGGAAGCAAAGGAACTGAGGAAAATAATAAATGCCGCTACGGCAATAATGTTTTTATACTTCTGCATATTTTTCTCCTTGTGCTTTTTCTCAGGTGTACGATATTTAATCCAGATTGTCAAATTTGCCAAATGGAATCGATCATGCGTTCAAAACGTTCCATACATTCGAAGCAGTTTAAGATCCTCCGGGTGCTTATGCGCCCTCAGGATGAAAACAATTCACTTTGCCGCAAACGTCAGCTCCTGATTATTATCCACATTCACCAGGATGGTGTCATTGGCTTTAAATTGTCCTTCCAGCAGCATCATGGCCAGCGGATTCTGCACATCCTGCTGCAGAGTCCGTTTAAGCGGGCGGGCGCCGTAGACCGGGTCATAGCCTCTCTCCGCCAAAACATCTTTGGCTTGCGCAGAGATGGAGATATCCAGT
The DNA here is from genome assembly GCA_964427225.1 of uncultured Eubacteriales bacterium. Taxonomy (GTDB): domain Bacteria; phylum Acidobacteriota; class Aminicenantia; order Aminicenantales; family Aminicenantaceae; genus CAYRTV01. The sequence goes on along the minus strand of CAYRTV010000002.1, from coordinate 7,074 downwards.
TTCTGTTCCTGCAAACGGCTGCGCAGTTCATTGATTTGAATATCCAGAATTTTCATAATCACTTCTTTGGAGAGGGGACGAAAAACGATCACTTCATCCAGGCGGTTAAGGAACTCGGGCCGGAAATGATTCTCCAAAGTCGCTTGCACTTCATGTCGCATCCGCTCATAATCTCCGCTGGTCTCTTTTATGACCTGGCTGCCCAGATTGGATGTCATGATGATGATGGTATTGCGGAAGTCCACTGTCCGCCCCTTGCCGTCGGTTAAACGGCCGTCATCGAGAATCTGCAGCAGGACATTGAATACATCCGCATGCGCTTTTTCTATTTCGTCCAGCAAGATAATGGAATAAGGCCTGCGTTTGACTGCTTCGGTCAGCTGCCCTCCTTCCTCATGCCCGACATATCCGGGAGGGGCTCCGATCAGGCGCGACACGGTGTGTTTTTCCATGTATTCCGACATATCGAGCCGAACCATGGCCCGTTCATCATCAAATAAAAATTCTGCCAAGGCGCGAGCCAGTTCAGTCTTGCCCACTCCGGTGGGCCCTAGAAATATAAAGGACCCCAGGGACCGGGTTTCATCCTGAATGCCGGCCCGGGCACGCCGAATGGTATTGGATACAGATTGCAGGGCCTGATCCTGGCCCACGACGCGCCGGGATAAATTGTCTTCCATTTTGATCAGTTTTTCCACTTCCCCTTCCAGCATCTTGGAAACCGGAATCCCGGTCCATTTGGATACAATTTCGGCCACGTCCTCTTCATCCACTTCTTCTTTCAGCATTTTGTGTTCTTTTTGGATTTCAGCCAGTTTTTTCGCCTTTTCTTCTATCTCATTCTGAACCTGATTGAGTTGACCGTAACGGATTTCAGCCACCCGGCCTAAATCACCCTGTCTTTCCGCATTCTGTTCTTCAACCTTCAGGCGGTCCTGTTCTTCTTTCAGCCTATTGACTTCATCGATCAATTCCTTTTCCTTCTGCCAGCGCATTTTGATGCTGCGGCTTTGTTCCTGCAGTTCGGAAAGCTGTTTCTCCAGCTTCTTGAGTTTCTCTTTGGCGCTTTTTTCCTTTTCTTTTTTCAGGGCTTCCCGTTCAATTTCCAATTGAATAATCCGGCGGTCCAGCTCATCGATCTCTTCGGGTTTGGAATCAATCTCGATCCGGATCCGTGAAGCCGCTTCATCGATCAGGTCAATAGCTTTATCCGGAAGATAACGGTCGGTGATATATCTGTTGGACAGCGTCGCCGCCGCGACAATGGCTGAATCTTTGATATCCACTCCGTGATGGACTTCATACTTTTCTTTTAATCCTCGCAGAATGGAAATGGTCTCTTCCACGGAGGGCTCTCCCACATAGGTTTGCTGGAACCGCCTTTCCAGGGCTGCATCGCGTTCAATATATTTTTTATATTCATTCAGGGTTGTGGCCCCGATGGCGCGCAGTTCTCCTCTAGCCAGCGGCGGCTTGAGCATATTAGATGCGTCCACAGCGCCTTCCGCGGCTCCGGCTCCGATAATGGTATGCAGTTCATCAATAAACAGAATGATTTCACCTTCGGATTCTTTGATTTCCTTCACCAACGCTTTCAGCCGGTCTTCGAATTCACCGCGGTACTTGGCCCCCGCGATCAGAGATCCGATATCCAAAGCCATCAAGCGCTTATTTTTCAAGGTCTGCGGCACATCTCCATTGGCGATTCTTTGCGCCAGGCCTTCGGCGATGGCGGTCTTGCCTACTCCGGCTTCACCGATCAAAACAGGGTTATTTTTGGTCCGCCGCGATAAAATCTGGATCACCCGCCGGATCTCATCTTCCCTGCCGATAACAGGATCCATTTTCCCGTCGGCCGCCAAAGCGGTTAAATCCCGCGTGTAGCGTTCCAGGACCTGGTATTTTCCTTCGGGAGCCTGGTCGGTCACCCGCTGAGACCCGCGGATAGACTGCAGCGCTTTAAGGACCGTATCTTCAGCTATTCCGTTTTGCTTTAGTATCCGGGCTGCATCCCCCCCTTCCTTTAAGACCGCGAGAAAAAGATGTTCCGTCGAAATATACTCGTCCTTCATGGCCGCGGCCTCTTTTTGAGACTGCTGCAGCACTTGGCGCAGCCGCCGCGAAGGATAGACTTCGGCAGCGCCTTCCACGCGGGGGGTTTGCTCAAACACTTTTTCCAGGTCCATGCGGACGGTCTCGGGCTGCACTCCGGATTTAGAGAGCAGAGAATTGACAATATTTTCCTTTTGGTTCAGGAAAACCCAAAGCAGATGTTCCGGAGCCACTTCCTGATGGTTCAGCGCTTCGGCCTTGGCATAGGCTTCCTGCAAGGCTTCCTGAGACATAACAGTAAATTTATCCATTTTCATGGGTATATCATCCTTATTTTTATGAATAACTCAGGTGAATTAATCAGACTCATTCTTTTTATCACTTTCCATTATAGCAATTTTTTGCTGCAGACTCTGCAGTAGATTCAAAGCCTGCATCGGGGTCATGTCATCGATATCGCATTCGGCAAGCTGGTCCCGCAGTTCCTTGAGTTTCTTTCCTTCCCGGTCTTCTTCGAACAACAGCATTTGTCCCGGGTCAGGCTGCTGGCTGCTCCGGTAGGAGATCCGCGGAATACCGGTCGCATCCAGTTCTTTCTTTTCCAAATTAAACAATATTTCCTTGGCCCGCTCGATGACCGTTTTGGGAATGCCGGCCAGCTTGGCCACATGGATGCCGTAGCTTTGATCCGAAGGACCCGAAATGATCTTTCGTAAAAAGACAATGGTGTCTTTGTCTTCCTTGACCGAAACATGAAAATTTTTTATCCGCTCCATGGTCATATCCAGTTCGGTCAATTCGTGATAATGGGTGGCGAACAAGGTTTTGGGATGAATCCTGCCATGATTATGCAGGTATTCGGCGATGGCCCATGCCAGGCTGAGGCCGTCAAATGTGCTGGTCCCCCTTCCCACTTCATCCAGCAGAATCAAGCTGCCGGATGTTGCATTATTCAAAATAGTGGCGGTTTCCAGCATCTCAACCATAAATGTGGACTGGCCGACGCTGAGGAAATCCATCGCACCGATACGGGTGAATATCCGGTCAATAATACCGATTTCAGCATCATCCGCCGGAATAAAAGATCCCATTTGGGCCAAAATGCAGCTCAGGGCCACCTGGCGCAAATATGTGGATTTTCCGCCCATATTCGGTCCGGTGATAATCAGAATCTGGTATTCAGCCCGGTCCAGATAGACATCATTGGGAATAAATGGATCGTCTTGGGTGATTTCTATGACCGGATGGCGGCATCCTTTGATAGACAAGGCATCTGCTTCGGTCATCCGGGGGCGGTTGTATCGCCGCTGAGAGGCCAGTTCGCCCAGAGATGTAAACCCATCCAAATGCGCTAAGGCTGAAGCGATTTTATGCAGCCGCGCGGCCTGCCGTCCCAGCTCTTCTCTGATTTCGAGGAACAATGTGTGCTCCAAATGATTGATCCGCTCTTCGGCGTGGAGAACTTTCTCTTCGTACTCTTTCAGCTCCGGTGTGATAAAACGCTCCGAGTTGACCAGGGTCTGTTTCCGCATATAATCATCCGGCACCTGCGGGAGGTTGGGTTTGGTCACTTCAATATAGTATCCGAATACTTTATTATAACGAATTTTAAGCGAAGAAATCCCGGTTCTCTGTTTTTCTTTTTTTTCCATCCCGGTGATAAATGACTTGCCGGAGCGGCTTATCTCCCTTAGTTCATCCAATTCCTGATTGAATCCGGACTTGATGATCCCGCCTTCCGTGATGTGAAAAGACGGTTCTTCCAATACGGCCTTGTCAATCCATTCGACCAGGTCTTCCCCATTGTCCCAGTTGTCTCTGAGTGATGACATGCGGGGGCTGGAGAATGAATCCAGCAGCGACTGAATCTGCGGCAAGGGAATCAGGGTTTTTTTCAGCGAAACAATATCTTTGGGAGAAGCCGCGCCCAGTGAAATTTTCCCGGTGAGCCGTTCCAGGTCAAAAACACCGGTCAGAAACTCCCGAATCTCCTGCCGCGATATCGTTTGGGCCAGACATTCCTCCACCGCATCCTGCCGGGAGATTATCTCATCCAGATCAAGAAGCGGATGCAGCAGCCAGGAACGCAATAAACGGCTCCCCATGGAACTGACTGTAAAATCAACGGCTTCCAGTAAAGTTCCGCTGCGCCGGACGTCCCGCAGGTTTTTAACCAGTTCCAGATTTTTCACTGTTGAGGCATCCATGATCATGTATTCTTCCGAATGCATGAAAGATACACTTTGAATCAGATTCAGTGCATCCCGCCTCAGGGTTTTTAAGTAGTAAATCAGTCCGCCGGCTGCGGATACGGCCAGAGGCTTATCCGCGAGATCGAATCCTTCCAGGGATTCAACTTGAAAATGATCCTTTAAATAATTCCTGGCTTGGGTGTAATCATAAATCCAATCTTCCTGCGGGGAAGACAAAATTCCGGACAATCCATTCTCAGCCAGCAGATTATTTATCCGGTCTTCTTCATCCTGCGGAAAAATCAACTCCCGCGGGGAAAATTTAAATAGCTCATCCGCCAGGCTACGCCGGGAGGCTGAATCACTTTGAGCCGTTTTGATGTTCCCTTCAGCCAAATCCACCAAAGCCATACCCCAGCCATTCCCCTCCATCATCACGCTGAGAATAAAGGTGTTTTCTTTCATCCCTTCAGCTTCCAGTTCCACTGCTGTTCCGGGAGTCAAGGTTTTGACCACTTCCCTCTTCACAACCCCGCGGCTTTGCTTGGGGTCTTCCACCTGCTCGCAAATGGAAACTTTGTAACCCCGCCGCAAGAGTTTTGAAATATAGGATTCCGCCGAATGATAAGGAACCCCGCACATGGGAACTTTCTGCCGCGATGTCAGCGCTATTTCCAGAACTCCGGACGCTACCTTGGCGTCCTGATAAAACATTTCATAAAAATCACCCAATCTGAAAAAAAGCAGAGAATCCTGGTGTTCTTTCTTGATGCGGAAGTACTGCTCCATCATAGGTGTTACCGCTTTTTTTCTGCCCATTTTATTATTTTCCAATTTCCGCCTTGCAGGCCTTTCCGGCTTGGTTAAAACCTGCGCCGCAGCTGGCTGATTTATCCCTTTATACTATTGAAAATGCCGTCTATTAGCAAGAGGATAAAATCGCCCGGCATTTGTATTTAAGCCGTCCCTGTATTATGATTTTTCCGGACTGCTGCTATGAATATCAACCAGATGCGCGCAATTGATAAAATGATAGGAATTCCGCTCTGCGCCCTGCTCTCGGGTTGGCGCCGGATTGTGTCTTTCTTTTCAAGCCGGAAACCTGAACCCCCTCTCCGCCGCCTTCTGTTTATTGAAATGTCCGAAATGGGAAGCATAGTGCTGGCTTATTCCATGCTGCGCAAGGCTGCATCCCTTTTTCCCCGGGCTAAACTGTATTTTCTGACATTTCAAAACCATCGAGCGGCCATTGACATTCTCGGTTTGATCCCCGAAGAAAGAATAGTGACAATCGATCCGGCCAATCCCATCAAATTTATCCGCACCGCAGCCACGGCCCTGCTCCGCTTGCGCCGTCTCCGGCTGGATGCGGTCGTAGATATGGAGCTTTTTTCCCGCTTTTCCGCCATTCTTAGCTTTCTGAGCGGAGCCGGGTTTCGCTCCGGATTTTACCAGTATCATCAGGAAGGGCTTTACCGGGGACATCTATTAACCCATCCGGTTCAATTCAATCCCCATCTTCACATTTCCCGCAACCTGCTGGCCCTGGTCTATGCTTTGGCTCCGGAAACGCAAGAAAAACCTATGGTAAAAACCTCGATACCCGATAATGACATTCATTTACCCCGCTTCCGGGCGGATTCGGAAGAAAAAGACGCTATACGGCAAAAAATAAAAAAAGAGCTTCCGCATTATAAAGGAACGGATATCCTGGTGCTGCTCAATCCCAATGCCGGAGACATTGTCCCTTTGCGGCGGTGGCCTCTGCAGCGCTATGTTCAGTTGGGGCGTTCTGTCTTAACCCATCCCGGAGTCACCCTTATTATTACCGGAACCGCCGGTGAACGCCGCCAAGCCCGGCACCTGGCAGAAAAAATCGATTCAACCCGCTGTCTCAATCTCGCCGGAATGACCACCTTCCGCGAACTGATGGTGTTGTATGACACAGCTGACATCCTGGTCACCAATGACAGCGGCCCGGCTCACTTTTCCGCTATGACGGAAATCCGGAGCGCGGTATTGTATGGACCGGAAACCCCAAAGCTGTACGGCCCTCTCAGTTCCCGCAGCCGGGTCTTTTATTCCGGATATGCCTGCAGTCCCTGTGTTTCCGCTTTCAACCACCGGTTGACTCCCTGCCGCAGCAACCGCTGCCTCCAATCAATATCAGCCGCGGCGGTTTACCAGGCAGTAAAGCCCTGGCTGCCGGCTGAAAAGGATTCAAGTGCGGAGCCTGCTGATGGATAAATCCGGCTTTCACGTTCCCGCTGCTGCGGGCCTGCTCATCCTGGCCTCCTCCCTGGTTATCATCCTTGAACTGCATCCGCCTATGCGGGATTTCGAAGTCAATTATACGGCCGGCAAACGGATGCGCTTGGGCGAAACCATCTACCGTTATGAAGATGAGCACTACATGTTTAAATATCTTCCCTCGGCTGCTTTTCTGTATGTTCCCTTGGCCCTGCTCCCGCTGGAGACAGCCAAATCCATCTGGTTTCTGCTCACACTCGCTGCCTTTGCCGCCATAGTGTTTTTATCCCTCCGTCTTCTTCCACCCGGGAAAAAGCCTTGGGTGATATGGCTGACGGCTCTCATCTTGGCAAAATTTTACTTCAGGGAATTGGAACTCGGCCAGATCAATGCCATAGTCACGGCTGTGCTTCTGGGAATGATCCTGCTGTTGGAAAAAGGGGCGCAGCATTCGGCCAAACAAGCAGCGGCCGGCTGCAGCTGGGGTTTAGCCGCGGCCATGAAACCGTATTCTATTATTTTTTTCCCCGATTCCAAGGAGGCCGATGAGCTGGAGAAGGAGCTCCAGGGGCTGATCGAG
>CAYRTV010000001.1:0-34430 GCA_964427225.1 uncultured Eubacteriales bacterium | reverse complement strand
GGCCGTTTGTGATCCAAATCATATCCCATTAAATTTAAGGCCAGTATTATTTTTATCCCGTCATCCGCCAGCGGTTTGACCGGAACCGGCTCCATAACGCCCCCATCTACAAAAGAACCGTTATCCATTTCATACGGCGGAAAGATTCCGGGCAGGGACACGGATGCCATCACGGCGTCAATGATTTTGCCGCGGCGCAGAAAAACCGGCTTTTTCTTGACAAAATCGGTCGTACATATGACCAAAGAAATTCCGCAATCGGCAAAAGTTTTATCCCCGAAGAATTCGTCCTGCAAAAATGTTTTGATTTTCTTGCCTTTGATCAGCGATATTTTGGGATTATTCGGATCCGCCAGTTTTATGAAATCATTCTTCTTCATTCCGGCAATAACTTTTTGGAGGGAATCAACTTCTCCATGCAGAGCAAAATAGGCGCCGATCAAAGCCCCAATGCTGGAACCGGAGACTGCGGAAACCTGTATTTTCCTCTCAGCGAGCATTTGAATCACCGGAATAAGTGCATATCCCCGGACAGCACCGCTGCCGAGGGCGAGTCCGATTTTGTTATCAGCCATGGGAGTTCATTATAGCTTAATGCCGGCAAATCTCAAACAACAAATCACAGGCCCGCGGCAACATACACATGTCATCCCCAGGCTGCGGCAACGGCCGTGTGGATCTTAGACTGCCTCGCGGAATGAATCGCATCCGCCTCCGCGGCATCAGGCACGGCTTCCGCTCTTATTATGCAGAGAGGTCGGGCTGGGGAAACGAAGCAGTGTGAGATCCTTCGCTTCGCTCAGGATGACAGCGTGCTCAAAAGCGGCCATTGGATTCTCTCCGAAGCCAATGGCGGCGACAACTCAAATTCAGCAGGTGGGGCAGCACCCGCCACTCGAACAGGACCCTCCGGCAGACGATTTAACCGGTGCTGAGCCGACGGAAAATCCGCTGATTTTCTTTTCCAGATCTGTATGACCGCATTGCGGACAACAGATGTCTTCCCCTTTGGCCGTAACACCCACTAAGTGTTCAAAGGCATGTTGACATTTTTTGCATTGGTAGGAATATATCGGCATTTTTGTCTCCTTGTTATCTGGCATTAAAAAAAAGCACGCGTCACAAGAAAACCAAGCGCCATCCCGTAAATGGTACTTAAATAGGGATTCCTGGTGATAGGGCAGTAACCTGTGGTGCATCCGATGAATTTATAAAACAAAAACCCGGCGATCCCGCCTACAACCATACCCGCGATCGTGATCAAAATCATGGTTTTCCTCTTTCTTTTACTCATGATATTAGCATATTATAATATATATTATGTAATAGTCAAGACTTTTCTCTCTATATATGCATTCTAAATCTTTTCCGTTTATTAGAATTATTCGGCTGCTGGTTCACACGCTGTCTGTGTAACTCCGCATGCCGCTCCGCTTCGAGTATGGCATTTAGTGTCACTTTAAACGCAAGCGTAATGAATAGCGCCGCCTGCCGGTTAAAAATCCCCGGTCCCCCACCCGATCACGGTAAAAATCACCGCCATAATCAAAACAGCACCCAGCATAATCTGAATTGCGGGGCGGTACCGGCCGGGTTTATAATCCGCAGCGGATGAACCGAACAAAATCAGGGGATTGCTTACCCAGACGGTCAGAAGCGAAACAGCCTCCTTGGCCCAAGTGTCTGTGCGGGAATAGAATGAAGCGGGAATATCCACAAACATTTTCCGGAACATCCAGGCCGGACGGCGGTAAAACCAATCCAAATCAAGGAGAGTGTGAGCTTGCGGCTGCAATTTTTTCCGCAGCAGCCAAAATACAATAAAAGTCAACACCAGGATTTGAGTCGTTTCGACTAAATGGGCGATTGAATACGGCTGAAAATGGACCGTATGCGGCATCAGGCGATATAAATGGCCAGGATTTACTCCGTGGAAAAAGCACACCGCACCGACCAAACCCATGCCCAAGTACATGTTTTTAGGGACCGGCGTGATCTTGATTCTCCGGGATGCTCCAAACCAGGTGAAATAAGGCAGCTTCAAGCCCACGGAAAGAAAGGTGCCGACCGAAGCCAGCAGCAGCAGAAGCATCGCTGCTTCCTGATGCGCATGACCGGCTGCACTCACCACCATGGATTTGCTGACAAAGCCATTGAAAAGCGGAAAGCCGGAAATGGAAAAAGCGGCGATCATATAGAAAATCAAAACCGGCTTTAAAGAGCGATGTAGTCCTCCCAATTCCGTCAATTTACTCTTGCCCGTGGCATATAAAACTGCTCCCGTTCCCATAAAAAGCAAAGCCTTATAAAGAATGTGGCTGAATGCATGGGCGGCTGAACCGTTAACGCCCATTTCCGTGCCTAATCCTGCTCCCGCCACCATGTATCCGACCTGACTGATAATATGATAGGCCAGAATCCGTCGGATATCATTGGACAGGATAGCGAAAAGAACTCCGTACAAGGTCATGGCCACGCCCAACCACAACAGAATCTCCCATCCCGGAAAAACACGGAGCAGGACATACACGGCGGTTTTGGTGGTGAAAGCACTGAGGAAAACCGCACCGGTCACGGTTGCGCGGGGATAGGCATCCGGCAGCCAGGTATGAAGAGGCAGTACAGCTGCATTAACAGCAACACCGGCCAGCATCAGCCAAACAGCCGGGCCGGAGGCTGCAGCCAGTTCCGTCACAGCCAGTCCGCCGGTTTGATTTAAATACAGCAAGATCCCGGAAAATAATACGCCTCCGCCGAACACATGGTAAAGGATGTAGCGGGTTCCCGCCCTCCGGGAAGATGGGGTCCGGCGGGCCCAAATCAGATAGGTTGAGGCAACCGCCATCATTTCCCAAAATACAAACAAAGTAAAAAAATCGCCGGCAAATGCGACCCCTAAAGCACCGGATGCATAGAGCAAGCCGGCGCACTGATGCGCGGTTTCTCTGACATGGAATCCATAAATCATCCCGGCGAAGGCAATAAATGAAAAAATCAGACCAAAAACCCGGCTGAGCGCATCCACCCTGCAGAGCACCAACTGGGTGTTCAGCATGGCCGCTTCCAGCACGGCTCCTTCAGGAAGCTGCCAGATATAAAGAACCGCGCCTAGAGGAAACAACAGCAAAGCCCAAGGCCGCCAGCGCCGGGAAAGAAAAGGAGTGAAGACCACTCCGGCCAACAGCCAGAGCGAGGGAGGAAAAACAAAATCAGCGGTCATAATAATCCTCATCTTTCAATAACAGTTTTTTTCCCAGCCATTTAGCGGCGGCAGCCAGTATCGCGGCTCCGGCAAATCCAAATAAAACATAAAATCCCGGAATCGCATCCCAGGGATGATGTGGGCCGTGAGGACGGACCCATCCGAATTCAGCGGCCAAAGATAAAATTAAAATTCCTGCCGGCAGAATGGTTTTTTTCACAGCATCCCCCCTTCAAAAAGACCGGACACCGCCGTTACGGCTAATCGAAAAATTTTCAGCAGCAGATCCGGATAGATCCCCAAAGCGAGGGATAACAGCGCTGTTACAACCAACGGCAGAACCATGAGTGGAGAGGCTTCCTTATGCCCCGCCAAATGTTTTCCCTTGCGGAAAAAAGCCCGGTGAAGGATAGGAAAAAAATAGGCGGCGTTTAATATTCCGCTAAGGACCAGCACGGCTAATATAACCGGATATCCGGAAGCTGCGGCACCGGAACCGAGAAACCACTTGCTCACAAATCCGTTTACAGGAGGTATTCCGGCTAATCCGACTGATCCAATCCCGAAGGCCGCCATGGTCCAAGGCATCACTTTTCCAATCCCGTCTAATTCACTGATCTTTTCTTTATGCAGATTGACATAAATGGCACCGGCACAAAAAAACAAGGTGATCTTCATAGTGGCATGAAAAGCAATATGCAGCAGGCTGCCCAGGAGAGCCGCCGATCCCGCTAATCCCACCCCCAAAACAATATAAGACAAATGAGCCACGGTTGAGTATGCCAGCCGGCGCTTGAGATTATCCTGTTTCAGAGCCAAAAATGATCCCATTAAAATCGTGAAGGATGCCAGTATTATCAAAACCATGCCTAAATCAAACCGGTGCATTAATTCCGAACCGAAGACAAACAAAGCCACCCGGATAACTCCAAAAACACCTGATTTTACGACAGCAACGGCGTGCAGCAGAGCGCTGACAGGTGTGGGAGCAGCCATGGCTGTCGGCAGCCAGGAATGAAGCGGCATAATTGAAGCTTTAACACCCACCCCGGCCAGAAAAAGCAGAAACAGCGGACGGATAACTCCTCTTCCGGCCGGAATGTTTTGCAAAAGTCCACCCGGAATAAAGTCCAGGCTGGCGGCCAGATGATAGGTCCACGCGGCAGCGGCCAGCAGCACCACTCCCGCGCTTAAAGTATAGGCCAGATATTTCCTGCCGGCTTTGACCGCTTTTCTTGTCTCTTTATGGATAACCAAAGGATAGGTGGCTATCGTTAAGATCTCGTAGAATATGACAAAAGTCAGTAAATTAGCGGAAAAGGCAATACCGATTGTAGCGCTGAGGCATACCGCGAAATAAGAAAAATAACGGGTTTGCTTGTGTTCCTTTAAGCCACGGACATAACCAATGGAATAAAGTGAAGTTAATATCCAAAGGCCGGAGGCAATCAAAGCGAAGAAAACGCCCAGCGGGTCCGCCCGCAGAGCCAAATTGACGCCCGGAATTATTTCAAATAATTCAAGCGAAGCAGCCCGGTTCTGGAGGGCACCGGGCAGCAAAGACATGATCAGACTGAACTTCACAATCCCGGCTGTCAGCGTCCAAAACTCGCGCAGATTCGGCCGGCGGCGGAAAAAGAGGATGAAGGGAACGGCAGCCGGAGACACCAGCACAGCATACAAAGGGATCCAGGATTGATAAACGTCCCAGGGAATCATGGCCAAATCTCCGGAGATATAATGGTCATAATGACATGGTTCACAACCACTGCATTCAACAGCCCGATAAGGATTAAAGACGCAGCAAAAATCAGAGTGGGGACCAGCATGGCCGCACCCACGTCTTTATGGCCTGAGTCCTGCCCGGATTCAGCAGCCGGGGTTAAATAAATCTTCTCAATCACCCGGAAAAAATAAACCGCATTCAACAAGCTGCTCAATAAGATGACTCCCAGAAAAAACCATTTTTTATCCGCAATAGTACCCAGAGCCAGATACCATTTGCTGAAAAAACCCACCGTCGGCGGAATTCCGATCATCGCCATCGCCCCCACGGTAAAAGCAGCTGTGGTCCAGGGCATCCTCCTGCGGACATTGAAATCAAATTTAGCAATATTGGAATGCCCCAGTTTTGTCCGGAAATTGCCGGCCACCAAAAACAGGCAGGCCTTCATCAGTCCGTGGTTAAGCACATGCAGCAATGCACCCGCCATTCCCATAGGATTAGCCAATCCAATACCCAACCCGACATAACCGATCTGAGAAACACTGCTGTAGGCCAGCATTCGCTTCAGCTCGGTCTGAGACATCGCTAAAATAGATCCATAAACAATACCGGCCGCAGACAGCCAGCTCACAATCTCCGTTACCGGAAAAATCCTGGTGATGAATGTCAGTCCGAACACAAAGAACAGCACCCGGATCAAGCCATATGCCCCGATCTTGATCCCAACCGGCGCCATCAGGGAAGAAGTGGGAGAAGGGGCATGGGTATACGCATCCGGCAGCCACAAGTGCAGAGGAAACATGGCCATTTTAATACCGAATCCAATCACCATGAACGCCAGCCCGGCTAAAATACCGGGTTGGGCGCCCAATTCCGGCACAATACTCTTCACGTCGAGCATGTTCAGGGAGCCGGTGGTGAAATACAAAAACCCGTTCCCCAGCAGATAAAAAGATCCGCCCATCGTTCCCATAATCAAATACCGAAAAGCCGCCACCGGAGACTTCCGGTCTCCGGCCGCAATCAGACCGTACAAGGCCAGAGAACTTATTTCTAAAAAGACATACAAATTAAAAAAATCGCCGGTCATAATGATCCCGTTGTAACCGCACAGCATCAGCATAACGAGAGCCCAATACGGCACCCGTTTATGCGGCCTGATTTCCCGGGCTGCATTGGCGCCGGCGTGGATCATCACCACCAGGGAAATCCCATTAACCACCGCCGCCATGAATCCCGACAACGGATCCAATATATATTCAATTCCTATGGGAGCCGCCCAGCCCCCAAACCGGTAATGTATGGCTCCGGAAGCCAGAGCATTGAATAGATTGCCTGCGGATACCCCGGCGGCAGCCAGGGTAGAGGCCAGCGCCAACGGGTAGGCGGACCGCTGCCACTTCCATCCCAGCAGAGGTATAATGACTGCGCCGAACAGGAATATCAGCGGGGTCAGGGCAGGTGCGTTACTTTCGACCATTTTTCATCTTTTCCAGCAATTCAGGTTCTTCCAGCGTTTTGAAGCGGCGGTAAATCGTGATGATAAGAGCAAAAGCCACACCGCTTGTGGCCACTCCGACAACGATCGCAGTCAGCATAAGGGTATGCGGAAGAGGATTCATATACTGTGACGGCTGAATGGTTTCCGCTCCGTGTTTTAAGACCGGAACCGCCGCATTCCACCGGGAGGCTCCCGCGATAAAGAAGAGGATAACGGCAACTTGAAATATACTCAGTCCGATCACTTTTTTCACCAGATTTTTCTTCATGACCATTCCGTATAATCCGGTCAGCATCAAAATAAATATCAGCCAATAGGTATGATGTCCGGCTATGAATTCAATCATCCGGCCTCCCCTCCAGCAGGTCATCGAAGATGCCGACCAGAATAGCCATAACCGCCAGTCCGACTCCGATTTCAACCAGGAGAATGCCCAGGGAACGCCGCTGAAAAGCTTCTGAGGCCAATGGGATGACCTGATAATCCAGAAAACGGCTGCCGAAAAACATTGCACTAAGGCCGGTGACGAAATAAATGAAGACGCCCAATGCTCCCAGCGGAGTCGAAAGACGGCGATCAAAGTGCATTTGGCCTATGCGGTTTCCGAACACCAGGCGGATCAGAATGATCCCCGCTGCCAGCATGGTTCCTCCCTGAAATCCGCCCCCCGGACTATAATGGCCATGGAAAATGATATAAAGAGCAAACAACATAATAACCGGCGTGATAATGACGCTGATTAGAGTAGGAATCGGATTGCGCTCATAGCGTCTCATGCTGACTTGTCCCCTTTATGGTTCCGCCTTTGCCTAAGCAGCAAAAAACATATCAACCCCGCCGTCAAAATGACCGTTTCCTCGCCCAAAGTATCATAGCCTCTGTAATCCGCCAGTACAGCCGTGACCATATTCGGGCTGTGTGTGTCATGGTATGCATGTTCTATGTAATAAGCCGCCGCATTTCGGGTGCCGGCGGGACTCACTTCCTGATTGACCGGCGCCTGCAGTTCTCCCCTGCCCGGAAGCCCGAAAGAAGCCGCAATCATCAGCCCGGCAAATAAAGCCAATATGGTGATATTGAAAAGTTTCAATCCGAACTCCTTCGTGTTGTTTTGAAAATCATTACCACCAGCAGGACTCCGGTGACTCCGCCGCCGACGACGGCCTCCGTGAAGCCCACATCCACCGCTCCCATGGCCACATACAGGAGAGCGGAAATGAAACTGAACACATTCAGGGTCACGACTGCGGTTAAAAGATTCCGGACGGATAAAGAAATAAAGGAGGCAACAATCAGTACAATAAACAGGACAATCTCCAGTTCAATATGCATTACCGGTTTCCTTTTTTCCCGGCCTTGATAAACCGCGGTTTTTTTCCAAACTGAAAAGCCGCCCGAGCCAGAGCATGGGCGGCGGTTGGGTTGGTCAAGCCCACAAATCCTATGATCAGCAATAATTTCAAGCTGTTGAAAGTAAAGCCTTCAAACATGATCAATCCTAATATGACAAGCATCACGCCCAAAGTGTCGGATTTGCCGGTAGCATGGCTGCGGGCATAAAAATCCGGCAGCCGAATCAATCCGATACTGCCGATCATGAGAAAAAAAACTCCGGCGCTGACAGTAACGAGCCCAAAAATATGCATCAATCCTATCATCTGTACCTCGCCCGAATCCCTAAATATTTAGCGACAGCGATCACACCGATAAAATTCAGCATGGCATAGGCCAGGGTGATATCAATAAACATTTCCACCCGGCCGAAAATAAATCCGATTACCAGGATCAGAACCATGGTTTTTGTGCCGATGGCTCCGGCTCCCAGCATTCTGTCAACCAGATTGGGACCGGTTAAAACCCGGTAAAGCGGAATAAAAATGACCACCGTCAAAATAACAGCTAGAACAATAAAACATTCGTGCATTACAAATTCCTGGTTGTCTTATGAATTTCAAAATCCCTGACCACATCCGCGGGAGAATGGCGGTAAAGCCAAGCGACTTTGCCGGGAAGCGATCCATCCTTGATGGCCGCCGCCGACGCCTCCGTCAAGGCATGTACCAAAAAGGTGTCCCCCTCCACTTTTACGGTCAAAGTCCCCGGGGTCAAGGTAATGGAATTACCAAGTATAACCCGGGCCGCGGCATTGGGAAGATCCGCTCGGAATCGAATCAGGCATGGGTCAACCGGCACCCGGGGATGAAGGACTAAACAAGCCACTTGTAAACTCGCTAATATGATCTCTCCAATAAGCCAGGGGACATAGAGAACCAGCCTCAAATAACTTATGGGATTCTCCCGGATGAATTTTTCCCGGTAGAAAAGATAATTATTCAGCCGCACATGCAGCAATGATACCAGCAGAGCGGAGAACAGCCCGGCTGTGATATGGAAGAGATCGTAATGACCGCTCAATACCAGCCACAAACCAAACAGCACCGCAAACTGCACTAAGGTATCCTTGATATAAGCCCGTTTCATCATGATGCCGTCTGTTTGATCTCATATTAAATTGATGGTTTCATGGCAAAAAACGTCACCATGAAACGACGTATTAGAGCACACATCCGCAGGAATGTCAAAAGGAAACAGTTGAACATGGGATGCTGATTATAAGATTCGGAACTTTTATGTATAATACGTAAAGATGAATAATACAAGGCTGTTACAATCCGTAACAAAGGGCCGGTTGCTTTTTTTTGGATGAAGGAGATTAGCTCATGATAAAGCATTTGCCATTCCAGATCAGTGTTGCCGCTGCAATGCTGGTTTTTATATTAAGCGGCTGCCGCCCGCAGCCGGAAGACGGCCGGTTTTCCGTTATAGACATATCCATTTCCGACATCCATCAGGCTGTTGAAAATGGAGAATTGACTTTCAGGGAATTGACGCAAATTTACCTCGACCGCATCGAAAGATACGATCAGCGCTCCCAATTAAATGCCTTGATTGTGGTCAATCCCAATGCCTTGGCTGCCGCCGAACAGCTGGACCGGGAATTTCAGGAAACCGGCCGGCTGCGTCCGCTGCACGGCATCCCGGTTATCGTTAAAGACAATTACGAAACGAAAGACATGCAGACAAGCGCCGGCTCGGAAGCCCTGGCCGGCTTCATTCCTCCAGATGACGCCTATCAGGTCAAAAAAGTCAGGGAAGCCGGTGCCATAATCCTGGCCAAATCAAATATGGCCGAATGGGCTTTCAGTCCTTATCAGACACAAAGCTCAATCACCGGCATTACCCGCAATCCCTATGACCTGTCCAGGGTGCCGGCAGGTTCCAGCGGCGGCACCGCTGCGGCTGTCGCCGCCAACTTCGGAACAGTCGGGTTGGGAACGGACACCGGCAATTCCATACGGGGGCCCTCTTCCCATTGCTGCCTGGTCGGCCTTCGCTCCACGATGGGGCTGACCAGCCGGGACGGCATCATTCCCCTGTATCTGCGAAACGACATCGGAGGGCCTATGACAAGAACCGTAGAAGATACGGCGCGGGTCCTGGATGCCATAGCCGGCACTGACCCGGCTGATCCCATTACGGAATACGCTGAAGGACATATTCCCGACTCTTATCTTTCTCTTTTGAAAACAGACGCTCTGCAGGGTATCCACGTTGGGGTTTTTCGTTTTTATACCAATCTCCCCTACGCCGACAAAGAGATAAAAAACCTGTTTGAACAGGCCCTTATAGATATGGAGGCTCAAGGGGCAGTGCTGGTGGACCCGTTTAAAATTCCGGATTTCGGAGAATTGACCAAAAACCTGTGGTGCAATACCTTTCGCCATGATGTGAACGAATATTTCCAGTCCGTAAGCCCAGCCGCGCCGGTGCAGACCCTGACCGATGTATATAATTCCGGTAAATTTTCACTTTACATAAGAGAACGTTTGTACCGGGCTTTGGAAGAGCCGCTGAGGGATGAACCCCAATGCCGCAATATTTATGAGGAACCAAAGAATATTGCATTCAGAAAAGCGGTTGAAAAGGCGATGTCGGCCCGAAAAGTGGATGTCATCGTCTATCCCACCTGGAACTCTCCACCTAATAAGCTCACCGCACCGCGCCGCCATGCGGGGGATAACAGCCAATTGATCCCTCCCCATACCGGCCTTCCCGCTATAACCGTGCCGATGGGTTTAACCCGGAATGATCTCCCGGCAGGGCTGCAGATTGTGGGAAAATGGTTCGGGGAACCTGAATTGCTGGGCATCGCCTATGCGTATGAACAGGCGACACTGCACCGCCGTCCGCCCAAACGCTTCAATTGACTCCCAAATCAAAACCGGAACCAATGACTTATCCAGACCAGGAATACTCGCGGGGGGATAAATGCCAGGCCTTATCCGCATATTCCCTGACCAAACGGTCGGTATTGAACCAGGAAGCAAGGCTTACGGCCCGTGCCCTCCGCCGGATCATTTCTTTGGGGTAATGATAGTAAAGTATCAGCAGATCTTCCAAGCTCTCATACATCCGCTGAGAATCTTCCGCATCATCTTTTTCTCTGTCATTCACAGGGACGACCTGATCGGACTGAGGGCCGACCAGCCAAATGGAATCCGGAGCCATGTCTAATCCCTCCACAATCCATCCGTCATAGGAGCTGAGGTTCAAGGTGCCGTTTAAGGCGGCTTTCATGCCGGAGGTGCCGGAGGCTTCGAGAGGCCGCCGCGGCGTGTTCAGCCAGACATCGGCTCCGCCGAGCAAGCGGCGGGCGATTTTAGTATTATAGCCCGGAATAAAAGCACAGCGCACATTATTTTTCAATTCCCGGCTGTTCCGTATGACCTGCTGAATCAATTCTTTACCATGATGATCATTGGGATGAGCTTTGCCTGAAAAAATAATCTGAATTCTTCCGTGTTTTTCCGCCAGTTGGTGCAGCTTGTCCAAATCCCTAAAAAAGAGAAGCGGTCGCTTATAGGCGGTAAAGCGCCGGGCCCAAACGATGGTGAAAACATCCTGATCAAATTCCACATTCAATTCGGAATTTAAAAATCCCACAAGGTAGCGTTTGGCCATTTCTTTGGCTTCCGCCAAAGCATCCAGGGGAATCGAATGGCGGGCTCTCTCAAAAACAGCCGGCTCGAACCGCCAATTCGGAAGATAATCATTAAAAAAATCCCGCACCGGGGGTGCCGCCCAGGTATCCGGGTGAATTCCATTGGTGAGATAGTCTACTTTACAGCCTGAAAAAATATCCATCGCCCGGCAGACTTCGGCATGCCGGCGGGAAACCGCATTGATATAGCCGCTCGTTGAGATGGCCAGGCGGGTCATATTCATGTGATCCCGGCCTGCCAAGCCTTTGATCTTATCGGACAAGAAGCTATTTCCCAGTAAATTCTGCGCTAAGCCATAGTCGAAAACATCATGCCCCGCCGGCACCGGTGTATGTGTGGTGAAAACCGTGCGTTTTCTTACATCCTGCAATGTCAATCCATTTCCTTCCATGAGCTGGACAGGACCCAACGCCGCATGGCCTTCGTTCATATGAAGAAGGAATTCTCCAGATCCTAATCGATTCATCAATTTGATGCCGGCCCGGCCCAGCACACTTTCCTGGGCCAGCCTTCTCTCAACATCAGCGTCATACAGCATACCGGTAATATGGCGCATATCCTCATCATTGCTCTCAAAATGAGTATCCAGCAGATATACGGGCACTCTGAACCCGGTGGCGCCGGTCACTGAATATAATTCTGCTCCCACCTTAAGCTTGCGGCCATGATATTCAATAGTGACGGTTTCAGGCATCCGGGGCAGGGTCTTTTGCGGCGCCCAATGAACGGGGACCTCTTGCTGCCATCCGTTTTCATCAATCCCCTGCCTGAAATACCCGCTGGAACTGGCCTGGATGACACCTGCAATCGGAATTCTTCGGTCGGCACACGAACGTAAAATGTCCCCAGCCAGCACTTCGAGTCCTCCGCTGTAAGTGGGTAAATAAGACTCCAAATAGGCTCCCATACTCAAATAGACAATTCTTGGTTTCATGATATTCCTGCGGGAAATCATAGCGAACTCCTTTCACTCTGATCAACTCTAAGACGGGCTGTTCCTTTATTAAATCCGTCCGTATATGCGGGTGTATTCCTTAAGCGGTGTCTTGACCGCTGTCTCTATATCCGTGGAATTCATCCTCCATTTCCAATTGCCCCGGTTAGTGGCGGGGCGATTCATCCGGGCGGGTTCTCCTAATCCCAGTATATCCTGCATCGGAATAATGACAGTCGCCGCTACAGACGACAGGGCCATACGGATAAGATCCCAATGAACGCTGTCTGATTCAACGGTCTTCCCGATATAGCGCTGCAGTCTGGATTTCTCGCTGTCTCCAGCTTCATTTTCAAACCATCCCCGGACGGTATTATTGTCATGGGTACCGGTATAAGCCACATAATCTCTTTCATAATTATGCGGCAGGTATGGATGACGGGGGTCATCATTTCCGAAAGCAAACAAAAGCACTTTCATTCCGGGAAGCCGGAAATGGTGCATAACCTCCCTGACATCAGGGGTAATGGTCCCTAGGTCCTCGGCAATAAAAGGAAGATGAATATACCGTTTGCTCAGGGCGTCAAAAAAATCCATAACCGGAGCGTTCACCCATTTCCCATTGACTGCAGTATCTTCTGCAGCAGGGATCTCCCAGTATGCCACCAGTCCCCGGAAATGATCGATACGGACTATATCGCAAAGCGCCAAAGTCCGGTCCAGCCGGTTAATCCACCACTGAAAGCCGGTTTGCCTCATGATATTCCAATCATACAAAGGATTCCCCCATAACTGTCCAGTCCGGCTGAAATAGTCCGGCGGCACACCGGCAACGGCAAGAGGGCGATTTTCCGCATCCAGCTTGAAATGAGCGGGGTTGGACCAAACATCCGCACTGTCATAATCCACATAGATCGGCAAATCTCCGATTATACTGATATTATTATCCCGGCAGTACCGTTTAAGCT
This sequence comes from uncultured Eubacteriales bacterium, assembly GCA_964427225.1. Taxonomy (GTDB): domain Bacteria; phylum Acidobacteriota; class Aminicenantia; order Aminicenantales; family Aminicenantaceae; genus CAYRTV01. The sequence continues at coordinate 21,036 of CAYRTV010000001.1, read as the reverse complement.
CGTTCCATTGCCGCATGAAAACATACTGCAGAAATTTTTCTTTTTCGATCTCAGTTTGTTTATCCCGGCGCAATCGCTGTAAGGCTTCCGGTTCCCGGTCCCGGTACTCCGCCGGCCAGCGGTTCCAAGATTGAGAGGAATACATTTGTTTCAACACCCTAAATAAAGCATAATCATCCAGCCATGCCTTATTGTTCCGACAAAAAATCCCGTATTCAGCCGGGGCCGGCCGTTTTTGAAAATGACGGAATGCTTTTTCAAACAACAACGATTTATAGGCGTGAACCTGCGGAAAAATCACTTTTCCAGTATTAAAATCCGGAGTATCACGGACATCCTCCCGGCTCAGCCAGCCCTCCTCGATCATTTTTTCCGGACTAATCATCAAGGGATTCGCCGCTAAAGCAGAGACGCTGTGATAAGGGGAATCGTCATAGGCGGAATCAGTGGGATTCATCGGAAGAATTTGCCAGCAGCTTTGCCCGGCCTGAGATAAAAAATCAGCAAACGCATAAGCTCCCGGACCCAAATCGCCGATTCCATAGCGGGAAGGCAGCGAAGTGATATGGGCTAAAATTCCGGCGGCTCTCCTTTTCATGATGCCTCCCTTATCCTCTCATCCTGCGAACGATTTTCGCTGCCGAACAGCGCTGCCGGAAAAGAGGCAAAGGCCTCTTCCGCCGGCACTTCCATCCGCAGATTTTCGCTTTGTCCGGTGACAAGATTCACCCAGCCCCCCATTTCATCACCAGGCAGAATGATCCTCGTATTCAGCCAATCCGCTTGCCCTAAGGTTTGATTTTCATTGACGACTCCAGTCAGCATTCTGGGAACCGCCACCAGTATTCTCTGCTCTTTAAATGTTCGCATAAAGGCTATTATACTGTTTTTTCGCGGCCCGGCTACCGTTGCCGGCAGATATTCTCCTTTTTCAAATACTTTCCGGTAATCGCGGCGGATCCGCAGAGTGATCCAGATCAAGAACATCTTGATCAATCCATCTTCACGGTTTCTCCACAATTGCCGCAAAAATCCAGGCCGGTCTTTGTGGCTCATGACTTCTTGCAGGCTTTCCCTCCGGGAATCATAATCAACCGGCCTGCGGTTATCCGGATCAACCAGGCTTAAATCCCAAAATTCACATCCCTGGTAGAAATCCGGAATACCGGGAAGCAGAACTTTAAGCACAACTTGGGAAAGGGAATTAAATATTCCGTAATAAGCAATCCGCCGCTGAAATGGAATAAAGTCCTTCATAAAAGGCGAATTAGGTCGAATAATGCCCTTGAAATAGTCCAGAAAAGCCTGCTCGTAATCCTGGTCGGGACGCAGCCAGGCGGTATGGATTTTCGCTTCCCGAACGGCTTTGATCAAGTATTCCTTCATTCTTTCCCGGTACCGCGAATGCTCCCCGGCCTTAAAGGGATAGGTTCCGAGCAAGGTTTGATAAAGAAAATATTCATCGTTGGCATCCGGCGCGATCCCCTGTTTTGTACGGGATTTAAATGGAAGATTGAGTTTGTGCCAGCCTTTGACTTTCGCGTCCCAGGCTTCCGGCATTTCGGATAATACGTTGATCCGCGCCCGGACATCTTCCCCCCGCTTATTATCATGGGTCGCCGATGCATTTAAAGCAAACGGTTGTTCTTTTTGTCTTTCCCGGTTCCAGGCATGAAAAGCAGAAAGATCCATTCCAAACCGGTTCGGATTTCCTCCGACTTCATTCAGCGAGATCAGGGGATTGTAAACATAAAGTAAGGTATCTTCAAATCCTTTGGCCATAACCGGGCCGGAATATTGTTGAAATTTCAGGGAAAATTCTTCCCCCGCACACTGCATTTCTTTGTCCCAGCTCTCATCCCAATCCATCAGCAGGCATTGCTGGATAAACAAACACTCGTGAACCATTTCCGGAATAAACCGGCCGGCGTTTTGAACGGCATTCCGGACGACTTCGCGGTCGCAGTCTCTCACTGAACCAGAGGTATTATAGCTGCGGTATACGGAAAAACGGGCCAGTATTTCCACCAGGGCCCGCTTTAACCCGTACATGGTAAAATCCTGGCCGCTGCGGTGCTTTTCCGCTATATGTTTCAGCCGGCGGGCAAGATTATCAATATCACCTGCCATATTCTTTCCGATAATCAAACGCTTCTTATCAGCAGCCAATTCGGAATAGGACCGCTCCAAACCGGTGAAGCGCCGGTAAAATTTTTCAATTCGGGCTTCCTCATCCTGCGCACAAAAGATTCCGTTGACTTTGTTCATCCAATCATAACCGGTGGTGCCTTCGACCGGAAAGAAATCAGGAAGGTGTTCATCCGCGTCTAAGATTTTTTCAACAAGAATGTACCGGTTCCCGGCCATACGGCGCAGGCGGCGCAGATAATTTCCGGGATGATAAAGCCCATCGATATGATCCACCCGGAGCCCGGAAAAAAAATTCTCATCTATGTACTTCTTTATCAGTTTGTGGCTGTCATCAAAGACTCCGTGAACTTCCATCCTCACGGATATGAGATCATTGATATTAAAAAACCGCCGGTAATTGATCTCTTCCATGGCGGTTTTCCAAAAACTTAGCCGGAAATACTGCTGGTTCAGCAGGTCGTTCAAAGCCTTATAGGGAACAGTTGAACTCTCTGCTTGATTGAAATCCTTCAGGCTATTATTGATATGATCCCGGACGGTTTTGTTTTCCTGATAAAGTTCCTCGATCATCTCCTTGATCATATGCAGCTGCTTCATCTGTGACTGATTTTTTTTCCTGGATTTCAAAGATCCCAGCAGCTCCAGGACTCCAAGAAACCTGATTGTGTCACGATGTCCCTCTCCCAATTTTCGCTTTAAATCCTCCAGATTATGCTGAAAAACAGCGGCCATGGATTCTATTTTAAGCGGAAAGCTTAAATCATAATAATGAACGGTCAATCTTCCATTTGAATATTTAAGGACCAGCTCTCCGCCATCCAGGGCCTCACCATACAATTCCCCAAGAAATGGGGCCAGCACCCGGCCATTCAAACCAGGGTAAGGATGATCCCAGTCAATATCAAAGTAGGAATGATAAGCCGAGCTGGGGCCTTTTTCTAAAACATCCATCAAACGGTTATTTTCCGGATGAAAAGCCATATGATTGGGAACAATATCTTGAATCCACCCCATTTCCAGCCGTTTGATTCTCTTTCGCAGCTCCGAAAAACTGCGGCTGCTCCCCAGCTCCGGATTAATACGGGCCGGATCAACCACATCGTACCCGTGTGTGCTCCCGCTGCGCGCCTGGAAAATAGGGGATGCATAAACATCGGAAATACCCAAATGATGCAGATATTCAAGAACAGCCGACGCCGCTTGAAAACCAAAGCCGGAATGGAACTGGATCCGGTAAGTAGCTAGAGGAACAAATGTCACGGGCTTTTTATCCCCAAATGCATTCCTATCTTACGGAACCGCTCAACCCATTCCTGGGCATTTTGATTACCCAGCCCGGCTTTTTCCGCCATTTCCGGGAATTGCTCCTTGGTCAGCACGAAATATATATTCTGACTTTCCCATAACTCGGGTTTAATTCCCGCCATATCCAAAAGGACAAACAAATCTTCAACGGTTTTCAGCAATTCCGTATCCTGCGGCGACTCCAGTACAGCGGCCATATATCCGCTCAATTTTTGCCTGGCCAAGAGAGCAAGGTCCGCTCCATCTACTGAAAATCCGAACCGCTGGAATTCACCAGCCACTTTTTTCAGCTTCGGCATGTCAGGTTTAGCCTGCAGGAGTAAATTGCGGAAATCATGATTAAGCACGATCTCCACTGGGGCCTTCAAAGCTTTAGGCAGTGGAATTTTCATTTCCTGCATAGCCAGGATAGTCGGATAATGATGTTCATGAATCTGCCTGAAATTGTTTTCCATATCTTCCAAGGTGGATTCAAGAATCCGCTCCATCACCTTTCGTTTTTCATCCCTGAATAAATGCCACAAGGAATAATTGTGGGCCGCGAAAAAATCATCCATCCGGTTGATCACTCCGGTGATATCGCTGCGGCTGAACCTATCCTGGACCGATTCCATCATTTCATTGAACTCTTTTTCTCCCCTGTATTTGCGTACGCCTCCCATCACGTTGTGATCTCCAAAATGCAGGACGGAGAAACCGACCCGGTCTTCTTCCCAGTCGATTTCCGACCGGAGACGGACACGGCCCACGGCCAGCTTCTGCTTGCCGGCTTCATCCAAGCGGTAAGCCTCTTTTTCCACCCAATAACAATAGATCCGGGTTTTTTCAGAGTAGTCTTCAAACAGCGATGATATGGCATAATGAGCCCCCACCCGTAATAAATTCAAGACCGCCGGCTGGACAAATTTTTCATAAACCCGGGCCCCGTTGCCGATCTCCGGAACATTACTGGGGGCCTCTTTTAGGATCTCCACAAACTCTGTTTCGTAATCACTTCCGGAAAGTTCTTGAGCCAGCTGCAGCGCCCGGGCCGCATACTGAAGAACCTGTACGCTCTCAATGCCCGAAATATCATCGAAAAACCAGCCGCAGCTGGTGTACATCAACATGGCATTTCTCTGCATTTCCAGCAGTTTCAGCATTTTTATCCGGTCTTCTTGATGGAGTTCCCCCCGGAAATGAGAAGTCAGAAACTTTTCCACCGTGGCTTTTGATCTGTCGAGCACCACATCGATATACTTATCCCGCACCAGCCAGGGATCTCCGGTGAAAAATTTCATCTCTTTTTCATACAGAGAAATCATGCGGTCCCGCACCATATCCAGGGCCTCACGCAATGGAGACCGCCACTCCTGGGTCCAGCCTGGGTGCATGCCGGTATTGCAGCCGCAATTGCTGCGCCACCGCTCCACTCCATGAGCACAGCTCCAGGAGCTTTTCTCCAATATTTCAACCTCCCGCTCGGGTGGATTCTTTTCCAGGTATTCGCCGTAAACTGTGATCCGGGCCAGTGCTTTTGATTCCAAGTAATGCAGGCAGTAAGATAACGCCATATCCCCAAACCGGTTATGATGTCCGAATGTTTCTCCATCCGTGGCAATGTGGACCAGATGATTCCTCTCATTGCCGCTTTCCGGAAATGCCTGAAGCAGGCGCCGGGCAAAAGCTTCTCCGTTTTTCAATAGATTGCCGAAAGCCACATCATGAGCTATCGATCCGTCATAAAAGAAAACCGATATGTTTTGTCCGGACGGCAGCGGGCAGGCATAGCAATGCCGGGTATCAATGGGTTCGTTATCGAGATCCTGCCATTCCTTCTCTCCCCTGGTGCGAATGGACTTCACTTGATGGGGGGCTAAAACCACAAATTTTATTCCGGCTTCCGCCATGATTTCCAGAGATTCTATATCGACAGCGGTTTCCGGGAGCCACATCCCTTCCGGTTTACGGCCGAATCTGAATTCGAAATCCCTTATCCCCCATTTCACCTGGATTTCTTTATCCCGGCGGTTGGCCAGAGGCATGATGATGTGATTATAGGCCTGTGCCAAGGCACTGCCATGGCCGGAAAATGTACTCAAACTCCGCTTATCCGCTTCCAGAACGGCAGCGTAAACCACCGGGGCTTTATCCTTCAGCCAGGACAAAAGAGTGGGCCCGAAGTTAAAACTCATTTGAGAATAATTGCTGACAATATCAACAATGCGTTTCTCATTATCCAGGATACGGGAAAAAGCATTGGGTTCATAACATTCAGCGGAAATCCGCTCATTCCAGTCATGATAAGGATAGGCCGAATCCTGTATTTCGATTTCTTCCAGCCATGGATTTTCCCGCGGCGGCTGATAAAAATGACCGTGAATGCAAATCCAGCGCTTCATGGCTTCACCTCGCTTTTATAGACAGTCAAAGACCAGGGCGGCAGGATGATTTCTTCACCGGCCGCAATCCGCTCGGGAAGCTTACTTCCCGGCCCGCCCCATCTCTCCTCGGATGAATCCCACTTTTTTTTCCAAACACCAGGGGGAAATGCGGTTTGATGCCGCCGATTCCCGTTTGAAAAATGCATCAGCACCACCATTCGGTTCATCCCCCGCCCCCGCAGCATTATCAAAATCTGTTGATCCGGACAGGACCGGACCCAAGTATCATTATACTCACAATCACAAGCCGCAGATTCTTTTCTCAACTGAAGCAGACTCCGGTAAACATCCAGTAATAATCCATGCCTTCCCCGGTGCCGCAAGGCCCAGTTGAGCCGGGACATATCAAAAGTCGATTCCGCCTGGGGATCCGGCAATGTGTCTTTAAAGAACTCCGGAAATTCATTGCGGCGCCCCTCTCTCACCGCGGCGACAAGATCAGGGTCGCCGTGGCTGACAAAATACAAAAAGGGGGAATCTTCTCCGTATTCTTCCCCCATAAACAGCATGGGTATGTAAGGAGACAAAATCATTACCCCGGCGGCAAGTTTCAAGGCAGGGAAAGGAACCAGTGCTGATAATCTGTCTCCCCGCAGCCGGTTGCCCACTTGATCATGATTTTGTGTAAAAACCACAAACTGGTCAGCCGGCCGGTCCGCAGCGGAAGCACCATGGCGGCGGCGGCGAAAAACCGAATAGCCGCCAGTCAGCACATATCCTTCCCGCAAGGATTCGGCTAAGTGGGAAACCGATCCAAAATCACAATAATAACCGGCTTTTTCTCCGGTCAACAGGGCATGAAGGGCATGATGAAAATCATCACACCATTGTGCATCCAATCCATAACCATGTTTATCCGCCGGACGAATGATTTCAGGGTCATTCAAATCGCTTTCCGCAATCAAAAAAGCCGGCGGCTTCCGGCAGCGATTGTATTCCATCACTCGTTCAGCCAATTCCTTTAAAAAAGGACGGGCGCTCATATCGGTTATGGCATGGACAGCGTCCAGCCTGAGACCGTCAATATGGTATCTTTTCAGCCAGTGCAGCGCATTCCGGATAAAATACCCGCGGACTTCATCGCTCCAAGCATCATCAAAATTGACAGCATCTCCCCAAGGAGTCTTATATTTAGAAGTAAAATAAGGCCCGTAATCGTGGAGGTAATTCCCCTCCGGTCCCAAATGATTGTACACCACATCCAAAACCACTCCCACATCTTTTTGGTGGCATGCATTGACAAGGCTTTTCAATCCCTGCGGACCGCCGTATGAATTCTGCACCGCAAAGGGGTAGACGCCGTCATAGCCCCAATTCCTTGGGCCGGGAAACTGGGCCACCGGCATCAGGCTGAGGGTATTTATACCCAGGTCTTTAAGCTGTTCCAGCCGCGGAATGACGGCTGCGAAAGTCCCTTCCGGCGTAAAAGTACCGATATGCAGTTCATACAGAACCATTTCTTTCAGCGGCCGGCCGCTCCAAGCTGAATCCTCCCAGGCAAATGATGCGTGGTTAATAACCGAGGAAAATCCATGCACCCCTTCCGGCTGAAAATGAGAAGCCGGGTCCGGCCTTCGGGTTTTTCCGTCTAACAGATAATAATAGCCGGTCTCGGGAGGAACATGCTCCAGGACCGCACTCCAGTACCCTTTATCCTCCGGCTCCAGCCGCTCGGTTCTCTTCATTATCGGCAGCAGCACGCTGACTTGCTCCGCCCGGGGTGCCCAGACTCGGAAACAACAGCGCTGTTCCCCTAGGTGCAGGGCTCCAATGTCTTTATTATGGCCCATTGCGGTGCCGGCTCCGGCCGAAGTGTTTAATGTCGAAAATAAATTCAAAACGAAATTTCAAGACCGTCTTTCCGTAGCCATCAAAGCAACCAAGGTCCGGTTGCCTTCCTGCCGGTAGTGTATCTTATCTTCACGCGCCAGCCAGCCCAGCGCTTGATTCACAATGACCGCTTTTTCACCCAGCAATTTAGGGAACTGGGAAATAGCGATTTCATCCTTTTCCTGTAAAAGATCCCAAATCTTACCGGCGGTTTTTCCGATTTTTTCCTTCATTTATTTTCTCCTTTTTTCGTTTCGGTTTTTTTCGGGGATAAACATAAGCATACTTAGCGGAGGAAGAATCAAGGATATTGAATGCGGACGGCCATGAGCCGGAACCGGATGAGACGACACCTGTCCCATATTACCCTGTCCGCTTCCCCAATATTCCTTGGCATCGCTGTTCAAGGCCTCTTTCCACACGCCTTCTTCCGGAACGCCGACGCGGTAATTACAGCGGGGAACCGGGGTGAAATTGCAGATGACAAGCACCGTTTCTCCGGGAGATTTACCCTTGCGCAGAAAAGCAATCACACTGTTTTCCCAATCCGCTGCGTCCACCCATTCAAATCCTTTCTGAACAAAATCCAGTTCATATAAGGCAGGCGTTTGGGCATAAAACCGGTTGATATCCTGAACCCATTTTTTAATTCCCTGGTGGGAGGTATGCTCAAGAAGATGCCAATCCAAGCTGCCCTCATGCGCCCATTCCTTTTTCTGCCCGAACTCTCCCCCCATAAATAATATTTTTTTACCGGGATGAGCAAACATATATCCCAGCAGCAGGCGCAGATTGGCAAATTTTTGCCAATCATCTCCCGGCATTTTTTCCAAGAGAGACCCTTTTCCATAGACCACTTCATCATGGGAGAGAGGAAGCACGAAATTTTCCGAAAAGGCATACCAAATACTAAAAGTCAGCTCATTATGATGATGCTTGCGGTAAACCGGATCTTTGGAGAAATACTCCAGAGTATCATGCATCCACCCCATGTTCCATTTTTCACCGAATCCCAATCCGCCCAAGTGAACAGGCCTGGTCACCATCGGCCAGGCTGTCGATTCTTCGGCGATGGTTTGGATGGAGGGGAAATCTCCATAGCCCATCTGATTCAGCCGGCGAAGAAATGAAATAGCCTCCAGGTTTTCCCGGCCGCCATACTTATTGGGAATCCACTCCCCCTCTTTCCGGGAATAGTCGAGATACAGCATGGATGCCACCGCATCCACCCGTAATCCGTCAATATGATATTTATCCAGCCAGAACCGGGCGCTGCTGAGCAGGAAGCTCCTGACCTCATGGCGTCCATAGTTGAATATGTAGCTTTTCCAATCTGGGTGAAATCCTTTCTTGGGGTCCTGATGCTCATATAAATGGGTCCCGTCAAAATAGGCCAGACCGTGTTCATCGGAAGGAAAGTGAGAGGGAACCCAATCCAGGATGACGGATATGCCGGCCTGATGCAGCCGGTCGATTAAATACATGAAATCCTGGGGTGTTCCATAACGGCTGGTGGGGGCAAAATATCCGGTGGTTTGGTACCCCCAGGAACCGTAAAATGGATGCTCCATAACAGGAAGAAACTCCACATGGGTGAATCCCATTTCCTTAAGATATTCCGGCAGCAGTTCCGCCATTTCACGGTAGGATAAAAACCGGTCCCGGTCATCATCCGGCCGGCGCCATGATCCGAGATGGAGTTCATATATGGCCATCGGCTTTCCTTGGACGTTTTTGACCTGCCTGCTTTCCATCCATTCTTCATCTTTCCATTCGTATTCCAAATCCCAGACCACACTCGCCGTTTTCGGCGGCGTCTCGCAGCAGCAGGCATAAGGATCGCTTTTTTCAACTTTATAATTTTTCTTTTGGGATACGATATGATACTTATACAGGTTCCCCTTTTGAACTTCAGGAAAATATCCCTCCCAGATACCGGAGGCATCCCAACGGGGATTCAACGTGTGGGCCCCGGGCTGCCAATGATTAAAATCTCCTATGACGGACACCTTTTCCGCATTGGGAGCCCAAACCGCGAAGTAGGTTCCGGCATGATGTTCCTCCGTCATCAGGCAGGAGCCCAGTTTATTATAAAGGCTGTGGTGGGTTCCCTCTTTAAACAGATAGATGTCCTGCTCCGTCAGCAGGGATGGATGTTCCATTGCAGGGCGGATTTCAGCTGCTTTTTCTCCCGGCTTTTTCGGTTTGTTTTTATCGATCATTATCTTTTCCTTTCTTCATTCAGGTAACTGCTTCAGGATAGAGGATATTCCAGTCATGGGAATAACCGCCCAGTCCGGCCGGTTATTTAATTCATATCCCAATTCATAGACGGCCTTTTCGAGCAGAAATGCATCCAAAAGAACGTTAAGCTCGTCCTGATTTTGCGGGAGAAACTCCGCTTCAGCAATAGTGCGGAGATAGGAATGAAAAAATATCCGGCTGATTTGATGGTGCCAAATGATAAGCCATTTTTCCATCAACACTTTATCATCCGCCTGGAAAGAATGGTTGCGCAAATATCCATGGAATGCAGCGTAATGAAAGGAACGAAGCATACCGGCCACATCCCTTAAAGGAGAGCGTTTCAAGCGCCGCTCGCTTAAAGCCCGGGCCGGCTCCCCTTCAAAATCAATGATCACAAAATCCTTTCCGGTAAACAGCACCTGTCCCAAATGATAATCGCCGTGTATTCTGATTTTTTTTGCGGATATTTTTCTGCCGGTGATCTGCTTCATTCTTTGGAGAATTTCTTCCCGGGATGCCAGGATCGAAGCCGCCAGCTCTCCGGATTCTCCCTTTAATTCATCCCGGCTGTCCTCCAAGAGACGAAACACCCATCTCAGCAAAGTCCGCATGGACTGATACACAGAGCGCTGGTATAAAAGGGAAAAAGATTCAGGCTTGAAATCCTTATCTTGGCTGCGGGATGCTAAAGCCAAGTGAAGCTCTCCGGTGCGGATGCCCAGCAATCCCATCATCTCCAGAAAAAAACCGCCCGCTAAGCCTTCCAGGACCTCCCCATTGCCTGCTCTGGCCTGCAGCAAGGGATGCAGGGTTACACTTTTTTGAGTCAGTTCTTCCCGGCGGCCGAAAACTTTTTCCGAATAATGATTGACTCGATCTAAAACGTAATGCCAGGCATCACCCTCGTTGGGAACATATTCCTGAAGCAGCCCGACCGATACCGATGCCCTATCCTGAATTTGGTATTCAAAGCTTCCGGCAAAAGGAGGGACATGGGTGAAAGCGGCTTTTTCGGTTAAGAAACGTGCCAATTCAATATCCGGATGGATACCCTGGTCCAGCCGCCGGAATAATTTTAAAATCAATTTATCTTCATAAACAATAGAGGTGTTGCTTTGCTCCGCTTTCGATATTTCAGACTTCAAGGGCAAATCTATTCCGCTTATGAGGTGTTTGAATTGTTTTCCCCGGTTCGCTGTGAAATCCCCTTTTTCTCCTTTGATCTTTTTCCCCCGGTCAGCCATCTCCAGCAGCAATGTATGATAATCGCCGGAAAAGGCTCCGTCATAAAAAATACCGGTTTCCTCCCCAACTTCCGCGCGGCAGATCACCGCCTGGGGCCAGCGGCGTTTGATGGTATGAGCCTCTTCCCCAGTGGCGTAAAAAAGGGGCAGGAAATACCATTCAGGAATCCCTTCATTATATTTGATCTTCAATATCATCAGATAGCCGGAAGCATCGATTTTTCTATGCACGGGAGCAGCTTCTGAAATAGACACCTCCCGGATCATTCTTCCCTTTCCGCCGAACCAGCGGCTTCGTTTCAAATATCCCTGCAAATAATGCTGTTCCAGCAAGGTCCGGTTTTTTTCCCGCATGATTTCACGGTAGCTTCGTCGCAATGACAGCGGCTCTTCGATTTTTCCGGACTTTTCCATTTCATCCTGCCTGGTTTTCTTCAAGAGAAACCAAAAATGATTGAACGGACCCATGGTTAATACATATGGTTCTTTTTTGATTTCGGGAAAAAAGTTATGACTGAACACTTCTTCCGGAATAAAACCGTCATATTCGGAAAGTTCCAGCTCCACCATCTGTGAAAACCGGGATAGATTAATAACCACTAACATGATCTCTTCTTCATAAATACGGAGAAAGGCCAATATTTTGTGATTTTTCGGAGAAAGAAATTCAATATTCCCTCTGCCGAAAGCTTTGAGACGTTGTCTCATTGAAATCACACGCCGCATCCACCAGAGCATCGAAGACAGATTTCTTTCCTGGTTTTCAACATTGACTGCTTCGTAATGATATTCCGGATCAATGATAACCGGCAGGTATAATTTTTGGGGATTAGACTTAGAAAAACCCGCATTCCTGTCGGCGCTCCACTGCATGGGAGTTCTGACTCCATCCCGGTCCCCTAAATAATAATTGTCTCCCATTCCGATTTCATCCCCGTAATAGATAACGGGTGTGCCTGGAAGCGAAAACAGCAGAATATTCATTAATTCAATTTTCCGGCGGTTATTCCCCAGTAAAGGAGAAAGCCGCCGCCGGATTCCCAAATTAATCTTTGCCTGGGGATCACTGGCATAAACCCGGTACATATAATCTCTTTCTTCATCGGTCACCATTTCGAGGGTCAGCTCATCATGATTACGCAGAAAAGTTGTCCATTGACTTGAATCGGGAATCTGGAGCGGAGGATCCAAAATATCGACGATCGGAAAGCGGTCTTCCATTTGAACCGCCATGAACATCCGGGGCATAAGCGGGAAGTGAAAAGCCATGTGGGATTCATTTCCTTCGCCGAAATAAGCCGCCGCATCTTCAGGCCATTGGTTGGCTTCGGACAACAGCATTTTGTCCTTGAATTTCTTATCACAGTGGGCGCGGAGTTTTTTTAAAAACGCATGGGTTTCCGGCAAATTTTCACAATTGGTTCCCTCTCTTTCATACAGATAGGGAACAGCATCCAAGCGCAGGCCATCCACGCCCATTTCGAACCAATAATCAACAATTTTGATCATCTCCTTCTGGACCCTGGGGTTATCAAAGTTCAAGTCAGGCTGATGGGAATAAAAACGGTGCCAAAAATAGGCACCGGCCATATCATCCCAGGTCCAGTTCGACGATTCAAAGTCCTGAAATATAATCCGGGCATCCTGATATTTTTCCGGTGAATCACTCCATACATAAAAATTTCGCCAAGAGGTTCCCGGCCGCGCCTGACGGGATTTTTGAAACCAGGGATGCTGAGAGGAAGTATGGTTCAGCACTAATTCCGTAATGACACGGATTCCCCGCTTATGCGCTTGTTTCAAAAACTCTTTGAAATCCCTGAGTTTGCCGTAATGAGAATGAATGCGGCGGTAATCGGATATATCATATCCGTCGTCTTTAAGTGGAGAAGGATAAAAGGGAAGCAGCCAGACCGCATTGACTCCAAGGTGCTGGAGATAATCAAGCTTCTGTATCAAACCTCTGAAATCGCCGAAACCGTCTCCATTGCTGTCTAAGAATGCCTTGATATGCAGCTCATATATGACTGCATCCTTATACCAGCGAGGTTCATTTTGAAGTGCTGATTCGCTCATTATTTATTTTCAACCTTATATGAAATAATCAAAATCCTGTTCCCGTTTCATTTTCCTGTATACTTTGAATAGGTGAACCGGAAGCGCATGCGGGTTCAACTGCACGTAATTCCGGGGACCCTGCCAAAAATATTTATCTCCACTGAGCAGATCATCGATCAATATTTGCTGATCGGGTTTGATCTCCAGCTCTTCCAATGGCAGCTCGACCCATCCGGACTGGGTATGGAAGGGGTCCAAATTAACCACTATCAGAATGAAATTAGAAAAATCAGGAGTCCATTTTCCATAACACAGCAGGTATTCATTATCAACGTTAAAAAAACGCAGGTTCCAAGTGGTATGGAGCGCAGGATTTTTTTTGCGGATTTGATTAATCCGGGTGATCATGTCGCGAAGACTGCCGGGCTGGTGCAGATCCCATTGTTTGATTTCATATTTTTCAGAATGCCAATACTCTTCTTTTCCCGGAACCGCTTCACCGACAGTCAGTTCAAACGCCGGTCCGTATATACCATAATTTGACGAAAGTGTTGCCGCCAGCACCAACCGGGTAATAAAAGCCGGCCGGCCGCCGTGCTGCAGTGATTCGGCAAGTATATCCGGAGTGTTGGGCCAAAAATTCGGCCGGAAAAATTCACGAACCGGAGTTTGTGTCAATTCCCGCAAGTATTCCTGCAGCTCCCACTTGGAATTTCTCCAAGTGAAATAAGTATAGGATTGAGAGAATCCAATCTTTGCCAGCCGGTACATGACTTTGGGCCTGGTGAAAGCTTCTGAAAGAAAAAGCACATCCGGGTATTCCTCTTTAACTCCCAGGATCAGCCATTCCCAAAAAACAAACGGCTTTGTGTGCGGATTATCTACCCTGAAAATCCGGACTCCCTTTTCAACCCAGAACAGAACGACACTTTTTAATTCTTCCCATAGTTCCTTCCAGGCTTCCGTTTCAAAGTTAATCGGAATAATATCCTCATATTTTTTTGGCGGATTTTCGGCGTGCTGGACAGAACCGTCCGGACGCCAGCGAAACCATTCCGGATGGTCTTTGACATAAGGATGATCAGGCGAACACTGAAACGCCAGGTCCATGGCCAATTCTAAATGATTTTCTTCCGCGGCGGCCATAAAAAGTTCGAAATCCTCCAAGGTCCCCAAGTCCGGATGGACAGACTTATGCCCTCCCGCCTCGGAACCAATGGCCCATGGGCTGCCCGGCTCATGCGGTTCCGCAACCGGATTATTGTTAGCGCCCTTACGATGCGTGCGCCCGATTGGATGAATGGGAGAAAGATAGACAACATCAAATCCCATGGCGGCTATTTCCGGCAGCAGGGACCGGCAACTTTTAAGGGTGCCGTGCTGCCCCGGTTTTTCTCCGAAAGAGCGGGGAAAAAATTCATACCAGCTGCTGAAAAGGGCCCGGGGACGTTCAACCATGACTTTCAGTTCCCGCTCATAAACGGAAATCCATTTTTCAGGCGGATACCTGCGCATCAAATCAGTTATTTCCGGGCTGAGAGCAGCGGAAACGGTATCAGCGGGATTTTCCGGCTCTTCCAGAACATCGGCCCACCGCAGGAGTCCTTCCCGGTCAGATTCATCAGCCCGGCGAGCCGTTTCCCGGATATATCCAGCTCCGATTACCAATTCCACCCGGACATCCTGTTTCGCTGCGAATTTCTTCTTCAAATCATGCTGCCAAGTTTTAAAATGATCCACCCAGCCCTTAATGGTATACAAATAAGCTCCGTTTATATCTGCCGGAAATTCCGTCTGCCAACGGTCATTATTTACATGAAACATCGGCAGGGACCGCCACTCCTTATCGCCGGAATGGCGGTAAAGAAGCTCAGCAGCAATGTCATCATGTCCATCGGTGTAAATATCGGCTGCGACCGAAACGGTCTCCCCTGCCGCCCGTTTAACCGGATAACGGCCACCGTTTATTTCAGGGCTGACGTTTTCTATGACAACACGAATACGGCCTTCAAAATTCAAGTTTTCCTCCTTTGAAAATAAATACGGGGAGTTAATCTGTTGTTATTATTCTATCAAATATTAGGAATGACTTAAATACAGCTTTTCATTATAACAGCGGCGGTTGTGCTATTTGTATCAGTAAATAGTATTTGCGCCCCCATACAGCCGCGCTGTCGTTCATCGCTACAAATAAACCAAAACCAGAACCTCAGCGACAGCGGCCGGCTTCGCCGTATACTCTATCTCGATTGTACACTCGACGGTCAAGAGAACCTTCCGCCACTTCTTTTTCTCTACATTCTTTAAAACCGCCCGGTTGCGGATTCTGGCTCCAGATTTAACCGGATTGATAAAACGGACCCGGTTTAATCCGTAATTAATGATCATCCTGACGTCATGGTCGTAAAGTTCGCTGCCGGACAGAAAATGAGGCAGCAGAGCCAGCAGCAGAAAACCATGTGCGAGGGTGCTTTTCAAGGGACTTTTTGCGGCTTTTGCTTCGTTTACATGTATCCATTGGCGGTCATTCGAGCACTCAGCAAAAGCATTGATCCGGTTTTGATCAATCATAAGCCAATCGGAAACTCCGATTTCCTGCCCTTCCCATTCTTTTAATTTTTTCAAGGTCAGTTTCTTTTGCATTGAATCATCGGTCCTCAAACATTAATTTACTCTTTTCCATGAATAAGAATCAAACTCTTTCCCGGCACTGGGTCCGCTTCCCCTTTTGTCATCCCCCGGCCGCGGCAGTAAACACATATGTCATCCTTAGGCCGGCGAATGCAAGATTTTCGGGTAGGCTGGAACGACAGCGGTCAATGCACGTATAATTAAGAAAACATTCAGGAGGACAGGATGACTGCACGTTCAAGCCTTGGACAAAAAGCAACTGAAACAAGCAAAAAATTGAGAGCCACCTTACGGCAGGCCTGGAATCGAACTCAGCCGAGCGCGCCGGTTCGCAGGGGAGCCGCATGGGGCATCATTCTCATAACGGCTGTTTTCCTCGCCTTTGCCGGTTTTTTTGAAACCCCCGGGCTGCCGGGAGTGCTGGATTATTTATCAGGAAGTCTATTTTTTCTGGGAACCGGAGCCCTTATCGGTTTATTCGCGTTTTTCATTTTATCCCTCCTCAAAATTTTACCTCGTTTTATCAATCAGGCCGGATTGTCCGCCCTGGCGGTTCTGATAGCCGTATTTCTAATACTTCAATCTTTGAATTCTTTCACCCTCAAGATGATTCTGATGATCAGTTTAACCGGCGCTTTTCTCGGAGGAGGCCTGGCTGCGCTTTCACGCCGTGATTTCAAGTTTGAACCCGGAATAAAAAAATCGGGGTCTTTTCCGCTATCATCATTCCCATAGCAGTCTTGAGTTTTATGGTCATTTGGACCCTTGACCCGGGTGATACCAGCCATTTGATCGAACCGGCTGAGCCGACTGCGGATATCCCTCCGCTCCCGGCCCCCAATCCCGCCCAGCCCGGCTCCTTTGAGGTGAATTATCTCACTTACGGCTCCGGAACCGACCAGCGGCGTCCCGAATACGGCGAAAAAGTCAATTTAACTTCGTTTTCGGTGAACGGAGACCCTTTTCTCAAAGGAAATAGCGGCTTCAAAATGAAAATCCGGAATTGGTATTGGGGATTCAAGCCGGATTCCCTTCCCCTTAACGGCAGAGTCTGGTATCCGGAGGGAGCAGGTCCCTTCCCTTTAATTCTAATTGTCCACGGCAATCACAAAATGGAGGAATACTCGGATCCGGGCTATGCTTATCTGGGAGAACATTTTGCTTCCCGGGGTTATATTTTTGTTTCCGTTGATGAGAATTTTTTTAACGGCGGATTCCTTTCTTCTCTGTCTCGTGAAAACGATGCACGGGCCTGGATTCTCCTGCAGCATCTTTCTCTATGGAGACAATGGAATCAATCTGCGGATCATCCCTTTTATCAAAAAGCGGATATGGATAATTTGGGATTGATCGGCCATTCCCGGGGCGGCGAAGCGGCGGCTATAGCCGGCGGATTCAACCGGCTTTCTTATTACCCGGATGATGCTTCGGTGGCTTTTGACTTTAACTTCAACATTAAATCCATCGCGGCGATCGCACCCTCGGATCAGCAATATAAGCCCGCGGGCTTACCCAATCCGCTTGAAGACATCAATTATTTGGTTATCCAAGGCGGACATGATGCGGATGTGTCCCTGTTTTTAGGAGCACGGCAATTCAGCCGGACTGCTTTCACGGGGAATCATTACGGTTTTAAAGCCGGCATTTATATTTACCGGTCCAATCATGGCCAGTTTAACACGGTATGGGGAGACATGGATTACGGACTCCCCTCCGGACTTCTCCTTAACCGCGTCTCCCTGCTTTCAGGGGAACAGCAGCGAAAGATCGGGATCATATATCTGACGGCTTTTTTTGATTCCACTCTGAAAGGAAATCCGGCGTATCTGCCGATGTTCCGTGACCATCGCCGCATTCAGGATTGGCTTCCCCCCGATATTTATATCAGCCGCTTCCAGGACTCCACCTTTTCTCCAATCTGTGAATTCGGAGAAGACATCGACCTCACCACCGCATCTCTTTCCGGCGCAGCGATTCAAGGAACCAATCTGGCCCTGTGGAGAGAAGGAGAAATGGAATTCCGCCAGGGCGGCACCAAACAGAACAGCGCGGTGTTTTTAGGCTGGCGGGGCCCGGCCTCACAAAGACAAGGCGAGAATGCACCTGTGTATTCCATTCTCCTCCCCCCGTTCTCACAATCAGGTTTGACCCTCGATTCGTATCTGGTTTTCTCCGTTTGTGAAGCCGACGAATCTCTTCCCGAATCGGATGATTCTCCGGAAGAAGCAGCCGACAGCATCGATTCGGAAATCAACCCATCCGAAAAGAATCCGGATGTCCTTTCCTTCCATATTGAGCTGATCGATTCATCCGGAGCCATAGTCCGGCGGAAAGTGGAATCCTATATGCCCGTTCCCCCCAGGATAAGCTCCCGTTTCACCAAAATGGGTGACGAATCCGGAAGTTATGGAAGCGACTACGAACCCACCCTGCAGACTGTGCATATTCCTCTTTCCGAATTTTCCGGCGACAAAAACGGGTTTAATGCCGCCGAACTGCGGACTATCCGGTTTGTGTTTGACCGGGGCAAGGAAGGAATACTGATCTTGGATGATATTGGTTTTTCACGCTCATCGAAAGAACAATCTCCGGCGAAATCCGTATATTAAAATAATCCCATGGCAGCGGATCGAGTTAGCACTTTGGCAGCGGCGATCCTAACAAGATCAGCCGGTTTAGATAATATAATGATTGGAGGACATCATGGAACAGCCGCCAGTCCCTTCTGCTCTGAATGATAAACCGAAAGATCAGGTTTCCGGACCGTCCATCGGTCTGCTGGTAACCGGAATTCTCGGTGCGGTCTTTTCATTGGTCGGGTTTATTTCTTTGGCAATCGGAACCAGTCTCAGCCATTTTTGGGTGGAAGAATTTCCGGAATATTTTGAACGTTTTTATGAGCGGAGTTTTGCCCTGGGCAGCTCACTTGTGGAAATTTTTATTGCCGCGTTTATTGTCTATGCCGCACTTAAAATGAGAGACCTGCAGCAATGGGGACTGGCCGTTGCTGCCAGTATTCTGGCGATGCTGCCTTGTATCAGCCCCTGCTGCATCATCGGTCTCCCTATCGGCATCTGGGCGCTGGTGGTGCTGACCCGGCCGGAAGTCAAGGCCGCCTTTCATTAAGCTTGCTTAAAACCTTCTCGGCTGCATATGTCTAAGCTCAGTCCCAAAAAGGAGTCCTGGCCTCACCTGATTGTCCTGATCGTATGCGCCGGCATCATCACAGGGGCATGGCTGCTGACTCCTCCGTCTCACATTGAAGAAGGGCTCCGGCTTTTCGGCGTTAGGCTGCCTCCGGTCTGTACTTTTCGCCGGACTACCGGACTTCCATGTCCCGGATGCGGTCTCACCCGGTCTTTGACGGAAATCATCCATGGACACATCGCGTCCGGATTTGAGTACCACCCCCTCGGATTGTTAACTTTGATCTACTTGACGCTTCAGGCGGCATATCGCAGTTTGTGGCTGACATGGCCCCGGCTTAGGAGCCGGTTGCAATCATGGGGGGCTTATTTGAATTCGGCCTTCATCTATTTGGCCGTGCTGTACGGATTAAACTGGTTCCACCGGATCTTGGAGCTGGCAGCCGGCTTCTGAAATCCCTTTTGGTCTGTTATAATGAAAAAGCATAATAACAGGAGGACCGATTGAAAAAATTCATCATTTGGATGTTTCCGGCCGTATTGTTTTGCTTAGGCCCGGTCTTTGGACAAGATATTGAAAGAGAAGCTCAGAAAGTTTTTATCCGGGCTGTCATCTATCCCACTTACAGCTTATCCCGCTACGATTACAATAATGATCTCAACAACACGGAAATCAGAGCTTACGTCAACTTACGCCTGGGCTCTCCTCACGGAGAGATCATTCCGGATGCGGAAGTCAGTGTCAATGGAGGAAAGCTGCCATTCAAAGAAAACAATTATGAGAAAAGAATTCAGATTGATCCGGAAAATCTTGCCGAAACTGTAACCCTGGATATCGAAACCCCTGCCGGCTTCAGCCTAAGCCGGACTTTTCCGATCCCAAACTGGCTGGTGATTGCTGAACCGCAGCCCTCCATTTTGGAAGCGGATTCCGGTATCGAGTTGAGCTGGTCTTTTGGAAATAATAATGCGGCCGCTGATGTCCGAGTTTATCATTTCAGAACCGGCGATGAAATATTGAGCTGTGATTATTTCGATAAGCGCAATGCCTCCATCCCGGCTGAATCCATTCAGGCAGACAGTTTACTGCGTATATATGTTATAAGTTCCTGGATTTATAAAAAATACATTCGCGGAGATAATATCTCCAAGGGGTCTGAAATGAATATAGTCCCTTGGTCTCAAGTATTCATTCGAACAAAATAAACGAATTAAGCCTGGGCCCATATTCACAGGAAAGTGATTGATTCACGCTGAAAAGGAGAAAGAACTGTGATGAGAATAAACAGCACAAGATATTCCATTCTGCTTCTTTTGCTGCTCTTTTATCTAACCGGGCGCGCCATGCCGGCGCAGGAAATGGAATTACGCCGAACCGCCCCGAATGTTTTCCTGGATTGTGAGCGGCACACATGCGATATGAATTATATCCGGACGGAAATCACCTTTGTCAACTATATGCGGGACCGCGAAAACGCGGATATTCACGTCATGGTCAACCGCCGGCAGACAGGCAGCGGAGGTTATGAATACACTCTCAATTTTTTCGGCCTCAAAGAATACAAGGGCAAGGACGCCACGCTCACTTTTTTTTCCAAATCAACCGACACCGAATCCCAGGTCCGGCAAGGATTGGTCAATATATTGAAACAGGGACTTATCCCCTATGTATCCGATACGCCCCTGGCTGAATACATTTCGATTTCCTATCAAGGCACTCGCCGGGCTCCGGCCGAACCCATGGTGGACAAGTGGAACTATTGGGTCTTCTCGGTGGGTCTAAGCGGAAACTTAAATATGGAAGAACTGTCCAAGCGCTATAATTATTCTCTCTCTCTGTCAGCCAACCGTACCACCGAAGATCTGAAATTCCGCTTCTGGGCTAATTCCCGGTATGATGAGCGGCAGTATAAAGTTGAAGGAGAAGGAACAATCACCAGCATCCGGGACCGGAAAACGATGTTTTCCCAATTGATTAAGAGTATCAACGCTCATTGGTCA